>NZ_CATKCB010000080.1:0-9629 GCF_949747025.1 Helicobacter sp. UBA3407
CTAAACGTCTTTGCACTTCCTCACAAAGAGCATTGTGGTGCTCTAAATATTCTTTGTGTGTCATATTGCCATACGCATTTTGGTGGGATTCTCTCAATCTATCGCGAAACACTCTTGCATCTTTGACTTTCATTTCTTGCATACGTTTATGAATCTCCATTCTATAATCAGGATAATCTTTTGGCGCAACTTTTCCGGATAACTTAATTAATTCTTCATTGCTTGCTTTGGAATAATCCGCCGCTAGTGCGCCTGAAATCAAAGTGCTAATCAAAGCAAGAGATAAGATAGTTTTTGTTTTCATTGTTTGCTCCTTAAAATTTTTTGAACAGCGGAATTATAATTTGTGAGTGTGAAATCAGTGTGAAGTTTGTTAAATTAAACAGAGGGGGCAGAGATTTTGTAGAGTTTTTTCCGCTCGCTTGAGCTTGCAATATTGAGTTGCGCTCGGTATTTGGTAATCGTGCGACGCACCATTTTAATATTGAATTTTTCCTCAATGAGTTCTAGGATTCTATTATCGCTTAGTGGTTTTTGCTTGCTTTCGTTTTTGACTAAATCCGCTACAAAGTCTTTAATCGTTGTATTGGCAGTCTCTTCATCGATCGCAGTGGCAAAGAAGTTTTTGAGCGGAAAGATTCCGCGAGAACATTCCAAAAATTTATTGGAAATCGCACGCGAAATCGTGCTAGGCGCGTGCCCAAATTCTTCAGCTAAGTCTTTAAGTTTCATTGGCTTGATTTCACCACCTTTAAAAAACTCATATTGATATTCCACAATCATTAGTCCGATTTTGTACAGCGTCGCCTTTCGCATTTCAAGTGCATCTACAAGGTCGCGCGCCTCTTTAATTTTGGTTTTGATAAACTCATCTTTGAGCTTGATTTTGTCTTCTTTGTTTTGTGTTTGGATTTCAATGGTTGGATAATATTTTTCATTAATTTGCACTTGAATGTTGTTTTTTTCCTCCAAAACTAAAATATCTGGAATGATTGCGGATTCTTTTTGGAAAAAATCAAGTGCAGGTGGATTTTTGAAACTTTGAATTATTTTCATTGCTTTTTCGTAGAGTGGAGCATTTTTATGCTTTGTATGGTTTTTTAAATCCTGCAAAATCTCTTGCGTTAGGGTATAAACTTCACTTGGAACATCTAAATTATCTAACTGAAAACAAAAGGATTCCATCAAATCAAGTGCTGCAATGCCCGGTGGGTCAAGATATGCAAAACGTTTGCGCACTTTTTCAACCTCTGTTGCGCTAATAGGGGCATTAAGCATCTTGCCACAAGCCTGTGCAATTTGCTCACAATCTCCATCAAAATAGCCTTCTTCGTTGAGGTTTTCAATGATTTGTTTAGCAATCTCTTGAGAGCTTCTAGTGGGAAATAATGGTGGCACGATTTGTCCATTTAAGGTTACTTCTAGAGATTCCTCTTGAATGCAAAATTGTTCTATCGCATCATTCTCTATACTAGAGCCTTTTACGCCTCTTGAAATTTCTTGTTGTCGCTTTTTTTGAGCAGAGCTTTGAGAGCTGAAATCTTGTGCAATGTTGGATTGGACGCTAAAATAGGGATTCTCTTTACTGAATTCTCCTAAAGTATCCTCTAAATCACTCATTCCGCTTTGTAAAATTGGAAGCCAACTTTTGAGTGTAGAGGAGAGCTTTGCCTTGAGTGTGGTTTGGGTTTGGGTGCGTAGTTTCATACTTGGAAATTCTCGCCTAAATAATGTTTGCGGACAAGTTCATTTTTGTAAATTTCGTTAGAATTTCCGCTTGCAAGCAAAGTGCCTTTGTTGATGACATACGCACGATTACAAACACCAAGTGTCTCACGCACATTGTGGTCAGTGATGAGAACCCCAATGTCCAGTGAAACGAGTTTTTTAATAATATTTTGAATATCTAACACAGCAATAGGATCAACTCCTGCAAAAGGTTCATCTAATAAAATAAATTTTGGCTTTTTGACAAGAGCACGCGCAATTTCTACGCGCCTCCTTTCTCCTCCGCTTAAATTGACGCCTTTGCGATTCCGAATCGGCTCAATACTAAAATCTTCCAAAAGCTCTTCAATGCGTTGGTTTCTTTCATTTTCATTGCTTAAGCACACTTCTGCTGCAATCAAGAGATTTTCCTCTACACTTAAATCTTTAAAAACGCTAGATTCTTGTGGCAGATAGCCGATTCCGAGTTGTGCGCGTTTATGAAGGCTTAAGCCTGTGATTTCTTGACTATCAAAGCAAACTTTGCCACTACTTGCTCTTAAAAGTCCGCAGATGATATAAAAAGTCGTGGTTTTGCCCGCACCATTTGGACCTAAAAGCCCTACGACTTCACCGCTTTGCACGCGTATAGAAATCTCTCTAATGATGTTTGTTTTTTTGATTGTTTTGCTTAGGTGCATTGCTTCTAATGTGTGCATAAACTTTCCTCAATACAATATTTTCTTCCTTTGGATTCAATATGAATGATAATTCTCCAAAAGGGCAAACCAATTTGTTTTAGAATTTTAGCTAAATTTTCATCTCCCCATTCAATAAAATGCCAACCTTCCTTTTCAATTTCTTCTAAAAATCCTAGCGCAAAGAGTTTCTCCAAATCCTTATTGTAAATATCATAATGATAGATTTGATTGCCATACTCTAATGCGGTTAAGAAAGTTGGCGAAGTAACCTTTGCCTTGCTTCCTAATGAGGCAACCATTGCTTGAATCAATGTTGTTTTACCGCTTGCTAAGTCGCCACTAAACAAGTAAATACCACGATGATTTTTCAAATCCAAATATTCGCAGAGTTTAGGCAACTCTTTTTTACTTAAAATCCATTCCATTTTAATATCCTAACTTATAATGGATTTTGGGCGCACTTTGATTTGCTTGATTTCTAACAATTCTTTTGCACTTTGTAATAAAGGCAATTCTAAAGCTGCATTGACTTCGGCTTGTATGTCTTGTGTAGCCTGATGAGATTTGGTAGGGGTTTGAGTGGCTTGGGTGGATTCTTGATGTGGATTGGTTAGTGGGGCTAAATCCATAGAATCCAAAGACATAGAAGTAGAGTTTTGAGCTTGCGCTTCTTGTACCTGCGGAATTTGCTGCGAAGTGGAGGATAGGTTTTGGTTTGGATTGCTAATGGATTTGATTTGTGTTTGGATTCCAAAAACTTCCAAAACAAGGTTTTTAATAATAGAATAGCTAGTTTTAAGCCTCTCACGATTCTCACCGCTTGCGGAACTTTCCCAAGTGAGTGTATGGTCTATGAATGAAACAAAACGAATCTCTTGAGCAAATATTTCTCCCAATTCATAATTTCGTTCATAGATTTTTTGTTGGAGCAGAGCAAATAAATTCAAGGCATTTTCTTGGCTTGGTTCTAACGAATTTTTGGCAATTTCTGTTGGTTGGGTGGGCGTGGGTGGAGATTCTTTAAATGTTGTAGCTATAGAATCTGCGGGAATGCTTTGCAAATCTTTTGTTGTCTGTTGGTTTGGGGATTGCGTGTTTGGAATTTGTTTGGGTAAATTTTCAAACAAGCCTTTTTCTAGGTTTTGAATCGCTATATCAATTGCTTCTATTTGGAGGGATTCTAACATTTTAAAAAAGGTAAGCGTCAAAACAAATTCATCTTCAGAGCCTAAGAATAATAATTCTTTGGATTGGGTTAGAATCCGAAAGAATCTGTCTATCAACAAAGGATTGTAACGAGAATCCTCTCCCTTTAAAAGCTTGTCTTTTAAGAAAATACTCATTTCATCTAAAAGCATTTCGGCTTCATATTCAAAAAATGCTTCAAGCTCACGCAATAAAAGATCTCTGTCTTGCTTGAAAATGCACTCAAAAAGCGCGTTGAGGCTTTGGGGATTAATAAGCCCTAACATATTTGCGCAAGAATCAGAAGTGATGTTGTAATTAGAATAAATAATCACTTGATCTAGTAGTGTTAAAGTGTCGCGCAAAGAGCCTGAACCGCTCCGAATAAGCATATTTAAAGCCTCGTCTTGGTAAGTGATTTGTTCTTTTTGAAGAATGTTTTTTAGGTGTTCCAAAATGCTTTTATCTGAAATGCGTTTGAAGCGAAAATGCTGTGTGCGACTTAAAATCGTCGCAGGAAGTTTCAGCGGGTCTGTGGTGGCAAGGATAAATTTCACATATTCTGGTGGTTCTTCAAGTGTCTTGAGGAGCGCGTTAAAGGCTTCTTTGGTAAGCATATGCACTTCATCAATAATAAAGATTTTAAAGCGTCCCATATTGGGGTGGTATTTTGTCTGTTCTATTAAATCGCGAATGTCATCAATCTTGCGGCTAGACGCACCATCTAGCTCTATGATGTCAATATGACGCATTTTGTGAGGATTGGCTGCAACGCAGTTTGCACATACACCACAAGGTTTTGCACACGGACCATTTTCGCATTGTAATGCCCTTGCGAAAATTCTAGCACTAGAAGTTTTGCCACTCCCGCGCAAGCCTGAAAATAAATAAGCGTGGGAGAGTCGTTTGCTGCTTAATGCTAAGGAGAGAGTGCGACTGACTGCTTCTTGTCCGATGAGTTCATCAAAATCCATTGGACGATATTTCAGTGCTAAGGCTTGTTGTTCCATAATTTTTGCTATCCTAAGTTTAAAAATTTGAATTCTACACAAAGCTAGCCTAAAAATTTGTTAATCAGCCAAATTTTAATTTCTCAAATCTAAATCTTAGATATAATGTAAAATCTACTTTAAAGGGATTCTATGTTTAATGTGAAACGCAAGCCAAGCGTGCTTGGCGGGACAATGATTATTGCTGGGACGGCAATTGGAGCGGGAATGTTGGCGTTACCCACGATAAGTGCGGGAATGTGGATTTGGTATTCTTTGGGATTATTAGTGCTGACTTGGTTTATGATGCTGCTTTCTTCCCAAGCTTTATTGGAAGTAAATCTGTATTATCACCCCGGTTCAAGCTTCCATACGCTTGTGCTAGATAATTTGGGTAAATTTTGGAATCTCGTTAATGGTTTGAGTGTTGCCTTTGTGCTTTATATCTTGATTTATGCCTATGTGAGCGGAGGCGGTTCTATGGTGGTGCATATTTCGCTCGTTGCTTTTGATTATGAACCTCCTAAACTATTGGCAAGTTTATTGTTTGCGATTCTGCTTAGCGGTTGTGTTTGGTGGAGTACTTATCTTGTGGATAGATTCTCTGTGGTGATGATTGGGGGAATGGCTTTAACCTTTGTCTTTGCTATGAGTGGTATGTTAAGTGAAATGAAAATGTCTTATTTGCTAGATTTAAATCACGATAATAATCCTTATGGAATCTTTGTGTTTGTAGCATTTTCTACTTATCTGACTTCCTTTTGTTTCCACGCAAGCGTGCCAAGTCTCGTGAAGTATTTTGGCAAAGAACCCAAAAAAATTAACAAATGTTTAGTCTATGGTACATTGATTGCTTTTGTGGCTTATGTGATATGGAATATTGCGTGCGATGGCAACATTGAACGGAGCGATTTTAAAAATGTAATTGCTGCGGGAGGCAATGTGCGCCACTTGGTTGAAGCTGCGAGTTTGAATCTCAATGGAGCATTTTTGCTAAGAATGCTAGAGGGATTCGCGTTTTTGGCAGTCTCTACTTCGTTTTTGGGTGCTGGGCTTGGGTTGTTTGATTATATGGCTGATTTATGTGGATTTGATGATAGCAGATTAGGGCGCACAAAAACTCTATTGGTTGCCTTTGTACCACCGATTGTTGCGGGAATGATTTATCCCGATGGCTTTTTGCTTGCGATTGGTTGGGCGGGGCTTGCGGCGACGATTTGGTCTGTGATTATTCCTGCTTTATTGCTTAGGGCAAGCAGAATCTCACGCAAGGAATTAAGGCAATGCACATCAAATCTTGCTTTGGAGCATAATTTTCGCGTCAAGGGCGGGAGTTGGACGATTTATAGTTTATTGATTTTTGGCTGTGTGGTTGGCGTCTGCCATATTTTGTTTGTGTTTAATTGGTTGCCGATGTATAAATAAGGAGAATACAATGAAAGAATTATTGCAGATTTTTCAATACATTCAAAAATACCACGAGGATAATTTTGATGTATTGTGCTTGACATTGGAGTTTTTGTTGGTAGGACAAGACAAGACTTTGAGTGCAGAATTGTTAATCTCTAAAACAAAAGAGATTCCACAGAGTTTTTATTGTTATCTACAAAAACACAATTTAACGCATAAAATAGCAATTAATTCGGATTTGAATTATAAAAAAATTGTAAAACTTGCGCAGAATCTCAAAGTCAATGCGCAAGAATTAGAGGATTTTATTCAGACTATTGCGCTGCAAAAAACAATTTTAAAACTCTATGATTATGCAACACCAGCAGAGATAAATATGCTTGTGTGTAAGTTATTGCATTTACAAAAAAATGAAAGCATTTATAATCCTTGTTGCGGGGTTGGTTCTTGGCTTTTGAGTTTAAGCGCACATCACAACGAATGTCAATTTTTTGGTGTGGATATTCATCCTAAGCTTATTGAAATCGCCAAAGCACTTGCATTGCTTTTGAAATTTAAAGATTGTCATTTAGAGGTTGCAGATATTTTCAAAGATTTTTTAAATGTGCAAAATAATCAAAAGGAGAGGAGTAATACAAAGTTTGATAAAGTCTTTTGCCATCCCCCTTTGCTTTCTCATCTTAATCTTAAAGCCCCGAAAACTTCGCCTCTTGCACCTTATACAAAAACCTCTCCAGAGATTCCGTTTTTGGACTTTGCGCTTTCAAAATTCAACAAAAAAGCTATTTTTATCATTCGTTCTGTATTATTAAACAAGCCCATAGGGGAACGATTGCGTCATCATCTCGTGCAATCTAAGATTTTAGAAGTAATTATTGAACTACCGACGAATATTTTTCCACATCAAATGGGAGAATTTTGCTTGCTTGTGCTTTCTCCTAAAAATCAACGAATGTTTTTTATCAATGCGCAAGATTTTCACTTAAAAGAGGGAAAATACAATAAACTCCTTAATTTAGAAGAGATAACAGATTTGTGTGCTTTCAAAAGAAATACTAAGATTTCGTGTCTTTTGGATTATCAAAACATAAATTTGGAAAATCTTAAACCCTCTTATTATATGCAACAAGAAATGCAATCTCCGCAAATCAAAGTAGTTTTGGGGGATTTTTTGGAAAAATGTTATCGTGGAACTCGTGTAGAAATGAAACAGGACAAAGAGATGATTGGTTGTTATGATTTAGGGATTAAGGATTTTGAATCTTATGGTGTGAGCAATTCTTTTAATGATTATGCGCTAAAGCCGAATCTTGAGCGTCTGTATGAACTTAGAGTGCAACCTTATGATGTTTTGCTCTCTATGCGTGGAGTTACCCCAAAAGTTGCGATTATAGGCAAGAGTGCAGCGCAAAAGATTGTCTTGCCAAATGCTGGAATCTTGGTGCTTAGAGTGAAAAATTCTGTTGTAGCAAAAGCATTATATTTTTATTTTTTAACTTCCGCGGGTTGTTTGGCGTTGAGTAAAATTTATCAAGATAATAATGAGCGAATTGGTGAAAAAGAAATTAAAGAAATGCTTTTGCCAAGTGGGTTTTTGGATTCGCAAGTTTTGGAGGATTACAATGAATGCTTTTATGAACTGATTGCGCGAGGAGAGCAGATTAAAGCGCAAAAACAAGGAATTGCAAAATTATTGGGCTATGAATAGGATAATCCACTAAATCCGCTTACAAGGACAAGGGAATTCTCGCAAGGGTTTGCGAGAGATGAAATTTCTAAAATTCAGCAAGGAAGAATTTAGTAGAAGCAATCCTAGATTACGGATTGCCACGAAAAGTTAAAGTAATTCTTGCAAGGACGCAAGGACAGAGCCCTGCGTCAAAGACATTAGAATTTATATTTTAATCCTAGATTTCCGCTTAGGTAAGTTTCGTTTTTGTCATCTACTTTGTTTGCAAGGATTTGTTTTGCACCAAGTCCTAGTTCAATGTTCAAAGCATCAGTGATTCCGAAGCTTCCGCCTACGACAATTTGTCCATAAGTTTTAAGCTTATCACTTGCACTTACACTGAAATTGAGAGGAGAACCCACAAAGGAAGCAGTATAATTGTCTCCGTCATTTAGCAAGTATTGCTCAATTTTTGGAGTAGCAAAGAGATAAGAAGTTTCGTTGAAATATTTTCTAGCTTCTAAGCCCACATCTACACTAATAGAATTGTTTTGCATTTTATTGACATTCACAGGCAAGCTTCCACCTTTTTCTGTATAGCTAGGATTGTTTGAATAGTAGTAATTCAAACCTACAAAAGGTTTTAAATATAAGCTGTTTTCAAAATCAATGATTTTACCCACACTTCCACTTAAACCAAAGAATTTTTTATCAAAATCACTTGAGTATCCTTCTCCTAGTTTAGAAGTGTATTGGTCAGTTTGTGCAAGTTGTCCAAATCCGTGAAGATTCAATTCCCAGCTTGGAGAGAGTTTAATATTGGAGTAAATCCCTAGTCTGAAGTTATCGGATTTTTGTTTTGCACTCTTGTCTTTCAAGTCCGCGTCTGCATAAGTGAAATATACACCCATTAGCGCAGAATCGCCTACTTGTTTATCCGCACCTAGTGAGATTCCATAGACGCCACCACTTTCGCCATCTACGATATTTGCTCCACCAAACGCATTTGCCCAAACGCTTCCATTTGTTCTGCGGTAGAAGTCATTATACGCATCGCTTCCCCCTGCAGCTGCGAGTTTCTCACCATAAGGGTTGTGTACTCTTGCGATTCTATCTCCTAATGCCATATCATTAGAAACATTGATTGCAGTGCTTACAGAGTTTGTGAAGTTGGTTACAGAGCGGGCAATGTTATGGGTATCGTTGGTTAAGCCTTTCCATCTTTGACCACCATTCCACACTGCGTCTGTCATAATATCGCCTCTTGCAAGTTCGCTTAGCCCAGATTCTTGTAAAGAATCAAAGATTCCTACTGCTAATCCTGTGTGAGAGCCTACATCGGTCGTGCTTGCGATGAGGTTAATCCCTGCGCGGTTAAGTTTCTCTGTATCTTTATAACCTGTGATTTTGCCTTGTGCGTCTTTGACTGCTACTTGCTTGAAGTATAGTTTTTGTCCATTAAGCAGAGCATTTCCGCCATTGTTATTAGCGTTATATGTTTCTGTGGTAAGCTTTGTGTAAGTGGCTGCGGATTTCTCTGCTTGAATCCATAGAGATTTGCCCTCATTGATTAAAGAGATTTGTTTATCAAATGTTGTTAATCTCTCTTTGGCTGTCTCTAAATCCGTAGTTGCAGTGTTGTAAGCTGTTACTACTTGATTAGCAGGATCTTTCTTGTCTGCATCAGAGAGTGCATTGTAAGCTGCTTGTGCAGTGTTGTAAGCATTTTGTTTTGCAGATATATCGTCTGTGATAACCTTTCTATCTGCCGCATTCCTCTTGCTTTCGTTTGCGTCATTAGAAGCTGTGCCACCCGCAGCGGTTACTTGTGCATCTCTTATGGTGTAGATTCCTTGTAATGTTCCGCCATTAACTTTTGCTTGGAATTTAGCGTCTATGACTTTTCCATTAGCATCTAAGATTGTATTAGCATTAGTGGAAGTATCGCCTGTAAGAGTATTTCTGTAA
>NZ_CATKCB010000081.1:0-5702 GCF_949747025.1 Helicobacter sp. UBA3407
GACAGAGCAGTTTGTTTTAGGGGATTCTGTCGTGAGTGCCTCTGGATTTGAACAAGATATTAAAGAAGCTCCTGCAAGCATTTCTGTGATTCCTGCAGAAGAGATTATAAATCGTCCTATTAGGGATTTGGGAGACATTGTGCAGGAGGTTCCGGGTGTTTCTACGACAATCAGCAAAACAGGGGGTACAACAATCCAAATGCGCGGTATGGCGTCTAAATATACTTTGATTTTGATAGATGGCAAACGCGTGAATATGGACGCGGGTTTTGATGGTAATGGTTTTGATTCTACAAGTGGATTTATTCCGCCTGCAAGTATGATTGAACGCGTAGAGGTGATTCGCGGTCCTTCATCTCTTATCTATGGAAGCGATGCAATGGGTGGGGTGATTAATATTATCACCAAAAAGAATCCAAGTGAGTTAAGTGGAACGATTGCGCTTGAAACAAGATTGCAAGAGCATCACGATACTTGGGGGAATACCTATGGAGTTAATGGTAATCTTTTTGTGCCTATCAATGAACAATTTTCTGCAAACCTTAGAGGTAAAGTGTATTATGGCGAAGGAAATTATTTCTATCAAAAAGATATTCCCGGGTATTTACCCACTAGCACGAATCCTTACACAAGCCATTCCCCAACAGGTTATCGTAATATTTCAGGCGGTGGGCGCTTAAACTATCTTTTAGATGCACAAAATAGTTTTTATGCGGATTTTGATTACGGATTTCAACGAATGGGTAGCTTAAATACTTCTTCCGCACAAGTTACAGCCGTGAGGGAATATCATCGCTATAATGCGATTTTAAACCACGATGGAAGCTACGATTGGGGTTCTATTAATAACTATATCCAATATCTCAACACACAAAAAATTCCACATAAAGATGTGAATTTAGGAGCAAGTGCAGGCACTCCAGATAGAACAAGACTGGTTGATGATTCTAATATTATTTTAAGCTCTTCTTTGAAAAAGGATTATGATTTTGGTGATAAAGGTGCTTTGATTTTAACTGCGGGACCTTATTATAAATACGAAAGACTTTTTAATCGTGATACGAAGTTTGATAAGGATTCCAATCAGTTTGCGCTATTTGGTGAGGGGGAATATTTCTTTAATGAGTATGTTTCTACCACTGCAGGATTGCGGGTGAATTATGATGATTTTTACAAAGAGTTTTTCAATCCAAGATTCTATGTTAATACTTATCCGACAGAGTGGCTTACCTTAAAGACTGGAATCTCTAGTGGATTGAGGCTTCCAGAGCTTGCCACACGTTATGATGGGTTATATGATGTGAGTAGCAGTAGAGCAGGTGGAGATATTGCCTCATATGGAAACAAGGATTTGGAAGCAGAGGAGAGTTGGAATTATGAGTTAAGTGGAATCGTAGAGTTGCCTTTGGCAACTTTTACGATTACAGGATTCTACACAGACTTAAAAAAGGCAATTAGCACGCAAAATTATTTAAATGGCACAATGTTGCCAAGCGGATATGGAGTGTGTGGATACGATTCGTGTAATATTTATGAAAACATAGACAAAGCAGTAGTTTCGGGTGTAGAGGTTTCATTGAAAAGCAAAGCACTTTTGACCTCTGTGATTCCTAATGGAATCTATGCGGATTTTAACTATGCTTTAACAGAAACAGAAAAAAAGAGCGGGGCGGACAAAGGGAGTGATTTAAACGATGTGCCAAGACACAATCTCTCCGCAAAACTCTCCTACAAACAAAGCAAATGGGATACTTATGTGCGCTATGTTGGAAAGCTAAAAACTCCAACGACGAATGCACACACTGCAAATATTGGTCCGGGAGCGTATTATAAAGATATGCATACGGTAGATTTGGGAGCAAATTATCATTTTAATAAAAAATGGACTTTGGGAGCAGTGATTAACAACTTACTAGATGAAGACTTTGTGGATTATGTAACCTATCAAGGTGCGAGAGGATTGTCTTATACGAATAATTATCAAAGAATGATTCCAGGTAGGAATCTTTGGCTTACTTTGCGCGCAGAATTTTAAGGATAAAAAATGATAAAAAAGAAATTGATTTCTAATAAAACTTGGATGCAAATCCATTTGTATGTGAGTTTGTTTTTTATTCCTATGGCTTTAATTTATGCAATTACAGGTTCTTTTCATATTTTTGGTGTGCGTCAAAATGCGGGAGCGGAGATTGTAGAGGTTAAGGTGGAATCCCCAATTATCAAAGGAGAGGAACAACGAATCATTTTAGAAACGCTTAAAAAAAATCATCTAAAGATTCCACAAAATACAGACCTGCGTTTTTTTAGAAACTCATATTCTATGGGAAACTTAAAGTATTCTGTAACACTTTCAAAAGATAAGGCAGGGAATCCCATTGTTCGCAGTGTAGAGAGAGGCTGGTATGGAGTGCTTTTGATGCTACATAAAGCAGCTGGGAAGTGGTATTTTGATATTTTGGCTGTGGGATTCTCTGTGGCACTGATTGTTCTTTATTTGTCAGGGCTTTTTCTGACTGCATTTTGCAAGCGAAATTATTTGAGTGCTAGTATAGTTACGATTCTAGGTTTTTTGGTTACAGCTTTGGCAGTTGCTTTAAGCTTGTAAGGATTTTTGTTTTTATGGTTTGTGTCTTTAAGAAGTGATTTAAGTGCAACAAAACGATTGATTAATTGAATGGCTTTTGGTTTCATTAATTAAATATTAAAAATTTAAAGGTAAAATTTCAAAAATTTTCAAATTAAGGTTAAACATGAAAAAAATTCTTATGGGTTCTATGGTGGCATTTGCTTTGTTGCAAGGTGTAAGTTTTGCAAAAGATTATGCAAAAGTAAATGGAAAGTCTATTACTGAAAAAGATATTGCGCCTTTAATGCGTTCTTTACCCGGTGTGGCGTTTGAGCAATTACCAGAAGATGCAAAAACGCAGATTATCAATCAAGCAGTGGAGCGTAAGCTTTTGATAGAGCAAGCCAAAAAAGACAAAATTCAAAGCTCTAAAGAATACAAAGATGCCCTTGTGGCTATGGAAGAGGAACTAACTCTTGAGGTTTGGACACGCAAACAAATAGAAAAAATCAAAGTTACAGATTCTGAAATTACACAATTTTATAATCAAAACAAAACCAAGTTTGTTCAACCTGAAATGGTAAAAGCAAGCCATATTTTAGTGGCTAGCGAAAATGACGCAAAAGCAATCATTGCAGAGCTTAAAAAAGCAGGCAAGAATACAAGTGCGCGCTTTAATGAAATTATTAGAGAAAAAATGCAAAATGGTTCCGCAAAAGATGGAGGGAATCTAGGATATTTTGCCAAAAATCAAATGGTGCCAGAATTTGCTAACGCAGCCTTTAAACTTAATAAAGGCACTTATACTGCAACACCAGTTAAAACACAATTCGGTTATCATGTGATTTATGTAGAAGATAAAAAATCTTCTGGCACATTGTCGCTTAATGATATAAAAGGGCAAATTGAGCAGAATCTAAAGATTAAAAAATTACAAGAAAATATCAAAAAAGAGGGCGAATCCTTACGAAAAAAAGCAAAAGTTGAGATTTTTAAATAAGGAATCCCAATGTTAGTTTGTGGAAATACAATTTTAGAAAAGGCAAATAAGGAAAATTATGGCGTAGGTGCTTTTAACTTTGTAAATTATGAAATGCTAAGTGCGATTTTTGAAGCAGCGAATCTTAAAAATTCTCCCATTATTGTGCAAGCAAGTGAGGGTGCAATTAAATATTTGGGCATTGAAATGGCAGTAGGAATGGTGGAGATTCTCTCTAAAACTTATCCACATATTCCTGTAGCATTGCATTTAGACCACGGAACAAGTTTTGAATCTTGTGTGAAAGCAATCCGCGCAGGATTCACTTCCGTAATGATCGACGCAAGTCATCATTGTTTTGAGGAAAATTTAAAAGAAACCAAAAAAGTTGTGGAGGTTGCACACATTGCAGGTGTAAGTGTAGAGGCAGAGCTTGGACGCTTAATGGGGATTGAGGATAATATCTCCGTAGATGCAAAAGATGCGTGTTTGGTAAATCCCAATGAAGCAGAAGAGTTTGTAAAAGAATCCAAAGTAGATTTTTTAGCTCCAGCCATTGGCACAAGCCACGGAGCTTTTAAGTTTAAAGGTGAGCCAAAATTAGACTTTGACCGCTTGATTGAAGTAAAAAGACGCACAAAGATTCCATTAGTTTTACACGGAGCAAGTGCGATTCCACAAAATGTCAGCGAAGCATTTTTGGCAAGTGGAGGGGATTTAAAAGGAAGCAAGGGCGTGCCTTTTGCATTTTTGCAAGAAGCGGTAAAGGGCGGGATTAACAAAATCAATACCGACACAGACCTAAGAATTGCATTTATGTCTGAAGTGCGACGCGTAGCAAATGAGGATAAAACACAATTTGACTTAAGAAAGTTTTTCGCTCCTGCAAAGGCATTTATGGTGCAAGTGATTGCGGAGCGTATGGACATTTTAGGAAGTTCTAATAAAATTTAAATAAAGGAATACAATGGCTTATTCAATGGGAGATTTGAAAAAAGGCTTAAAAGTTGAGTTAGAGGGGATTCCTTATAGAATCACAGAATATCAGCATGTAAAGCCCGGCAAGGGTGCAGCATTTGTGCGTGTGAAAATGAAATCTTTTTTAGACGGAAGAGTATTAGAAAAAACATTCCACGCGGGGGATAAATGCGAAGAACCGAATTTGCAAGAACGTTCTATGCAGTTTTTATATCACGATGGCGATTATTTTCAGTTTATGGACAACGAAAACTACGAGCAAATCGGTTTGAGTGAGGAGCAAGTAGGAGAGGTTGCAAAATGGATGATTGACGGAATGGCAGTTAGTATTTTGTTTCATAATGGTAAAGCAATTACTGTGAATGTGCCGCAAACTGTGGAATTAAAAATCACAGAGACACCTCCAAATTTCAAAGGCGATACGACAAGTGCAGGGAAAAAACCTGCCACGCTTGAAACTGGTGCGGTGGTGCAAGTTCCTTACCATGTATTAGAAGGAGATGTAATTCGTGTGAATACTGAAACAGGTGAGTATTTAGACAAAGTTAAATAGGGAAAAGATTATGAGTATAAGGGTTTTGATTCCACTTGGAAAGGGGTTTGAGGAGGTTGAGGCTGTTTCTGTGATTGATGTGTTAAGGCGTGTGGGTTGCGAAGTGATTTTAGCAGCAGTTGATGAGGAATCGCAAAAAACTTTGATAGCGGAATCCCAAAGCGGTTTAAAAATCGGTGTCAATGTAAAAATTACAGAAGTTTTGGCAAGCAGTCTTGATAGTATTGTGCTTCCTGGAGGCTGGGAGGGGACACAAAATCTTATCAAATCCAAAGAAGTTGGTGCGCTACTAGCAGATTTACACAAAAGAGGCAGAGTAATAGGAGCGATTTGTGCAGCTCCTTTGGCACTTTTTAAGCACGATATTTTAACTAATCAAAATTTTACTTGTTATCCTAGTATAGAGGAAAACATTGCAAATCAAAATTATATCCCTCATCAAGCTGTTGTCAAAGATGGGAATCTGATTACCTCAAGAGGTCCTGCTACTGCATTATGTTTTGGTTTTGCTTTGGCAAAAGAGTTGGTAGGAGAAGCAAAGACAAGAGAGGTGCAAAGTGGAATGTTAGCTTATGAATTCAACAAAAATGGGGTTGAATGAAAAAACATTTTTTTTCTAAGGATAA
>NZ_CATKCB010000082.1:0-6157 GCF_949747025.1 Helicobacter sp. UBA3407
AAAAATAATGTTTGAAGTTATTGGCGTCCATCTTGCGAAGTTTTTTGCGTTGGTGTTTGAGGGTGTGAGTTCCCTTTGGCAATTTTTAATTGGATTATTTTTAGGAGAGAATTGTGGAATCGCAATTAATGGCTTTGGCGATTGAGACTTATAAAATTACGCTTACCCTTTCTCTCCCGATGTTACTTGTCGGGTTGGTAGTGGGCTTGATGATTAGTATTTTTCAAGCCACGACGCAAATTAATGAGATGACGCTTACTTTTGTGCCAAAGATTCTAGCGGTGATTGTTGTGATTATCTTTACAATGCCTTGGATGTTGAATATGCTAATGGACTTTACGACAAGAATCTTTAATCTAATGCCAAGCTTTCTTTTTTAGATTCCAATGTTTCAAAAAATTGTAGATTTTTCGTGTTATACGAGCGTGCGGATTGGCACACGGCTTGCATTAAATTATATAGAATCGCCCCAAGATTATATTGCTCTCTTGGAGCAGGCTTCCCCGCAAATCATCGGCAAGGCAAACAATCTATTGATTGCTCCAAATGCTAAGAATCTCTGCGTTTTAAGCAAAGCATTTGATTATATTAAGGACTTAGGAGATAGTTTGGAAGTTGGTGCGGCTACACCTAGCGGCAAGCTATTTTCCTATGCTAAACGCAAGAATTTGGGAGGGTTTGAGATTCTTTGTGGATTGCCCGGAAGTATGGGCGGAATCCTCAAGATGAATGCGGGACTAAAAAGCTATGAGATTCAAAAAGTAACACTCGGAATCTTGCAATTAGACTCTTTGGGTAAGCTTGATTTTAAGGGTGTAGAGAACTTAGGGTTAAGCTATCGTAGCAGTCAGATTGAGGGGTTAATTTTTGCTGGGATTTTTAAAAAACAAAGTGGTTTTAGAGCTGATTTGGTGGAGGAATGTATAAAAATGCGCCAAAATCAGCCCACAGAGCCTAGTTTTGGGAGTTGTTTTAAGAATCCTAAAGGGGATTTTGCAGGGAGATTGATTGAAGCAGTGGGGCTAAAGGGTGTGCGATTTGGTAAAAACAAAAGCCTATGTTTTAGCGAGAAACACGCGAATTTTCTTGTTAATCTTGGGGATTCTACCTTTGAGGAAGCGTTAGAACTGATAGAGATTGCAAAAGAAAAAGTGCAAAAGGAACGTGGAATCGCACTAGAAAATGAAGTGCAGATTCTGCGATAATGGAGGGAAAATGCGGCGCAGTGATTTTGATTGCAAAGATTTGGGATTCATACAAGAGTTTTTAAACAAAATAGAATTTGGTACGCTCGTGATTCCTGATAGCATTCCCTATGCTGTGCCACTTAGCTTTTGCTATGAGGATTCTAAGATTTATCTACACGGCGCAAAGGCGGGGCGCAAATATGAGCTTCTAAAACATAATCCAAAAGTCTCCTTTAGCGTGGCAAAACCTTATGCTTATATTCCCTCAAGTTTTTTGAAAGGAACGATGATTCCGACACAATTTTTCTTTTCTGTCTTTTTAGAGGGGCAGTTTTGTGTCGTGGAGGATTTGGAGGAGAAAAAGCATATTTTAACGCGTCTTGTGCGCAAATATGAGCCTAAAAATTCTCAAATGAGTATGGAGAGTGGGCAGTTTGTCGGTAAGGAAAAAGGCACTTTTGTAGGAAAAATTTTAGTGGAATCTTTAAGTGCGAAAGCAAAATTTGGTCAGAATCTTAAAAGTGCGGAATGGGAGCAAATTATGCAGGATTTAAAGAATCGCAAAGAGAAGCGGGACGCAGAGACAATAGAGCTTATGCAACGATTTGTAACAAAATAGCAAAACATATAAAGTTTTTTCTAAAATTAACCGATATTTTTAAGAATAAATTTCTATAATGATTAAATATTTTTTAACAAAGGGTTTTTTGTGCGTAAAATAGTTTTGGGTGTGGTATTGGTTTTTGGATTGTGTGCGTATGCGAGTCCAAAGATAAACAATGAGGCAGATGTGTTTGAAAAAAAAGTTGCATTAAAATCTGATGATTCTAAAGATATAATGGCAAAACTTATCAGAAAATGCGTTCCTGATAGATATGGAAACTACCATTGTTTTATTGTAGCGGTATAAAATAAGGAGTAATAATGTTTGTAAATGGCGCAGGAAGCATTGTTTCTTCTAAGGTTTATCTAGCAGCAAATGCTCGCACACAGGCGACATTAATGAATGAAGAAAGCCAAGATTTGCAACTAAAACCACAAGAAAGAGAAATCAAAGAATCCATAAAATCAAAGTTAGTTGGGGATTCTAACTACCAACTCGTGCTTTTTGATGACCCTACAAGTGGAGAGCGCGTGAGTGCTTTAATCTCTAAAGAAAATATGGAACGATTGCAAGAAAAGTTCAACAAAAAAGACTTTTTTGCTAGAGAAGATGGCAATATGCGCTTAAGTGGCAAGGCAGAAGCGTATGTTAGTGGCTGGTATGCGGAGATAATGGGCAATGTGGGGGGAG
This sequence comes from Helicobacter sp. UBA3407, assembly GCF_949747025.1. Lineage (NCBI taxonomy): Bacteria > Pseudomonadati > Campylobacterota > Epsilonproteobacteria > Campylobacterales > Helicobacteraceae > Helicobacter > Helicobacter sp. UBA3407. Next base: position 2,482 of record NZ_CATKCB010000082.1, read on the forward strand.
CAAAAGCGGATTTGAATCAAGATGGGAAGTTTTCAGAAAAAGAAAGAGAGCTTCTGAGAGATGGTTATAGTTTTGAGTTGAGCCAAAGCCAATCGTTTGGCAATCCAATTTCTGTACTTTTGGTAGAGGGCAATACTAAAAGTGATGATACAGAAGTGCGCACCATAGAGGATTTACTAGATAATTTCATCTCTCAAGACAAAGATTTAAATGGCAAAATCAGCGTTCAAGAACATTTTGAAGTAACGCGTGGCAGCTTATATAGCGCGTTGAAGGGGATTTTGGAATCGCAAGAAAATCCTTTAGCAGAAATGGTTGCACAATCCCAAGAAGCAAGTCTCACAACCCCAAACAAAGAGGAGTTAGATGTCTCTGCAATGGAAGAGGCGATGAGACTTCTTGCAAAAATCAAGCAGAGTGGCAATCTCAATGCGCTTTCACCGGAGGAGCAGGCATTGGTGAGGCAGTATTTTGCAGGAGAGGTGGAGCAAATCAAGCAGCAAAGCCAAGATGCTGATATGATAAATCAGCATTTGGATAGTAAAATCCGCGATTTTGTGGAGCAAATGGGTTCTAGCGAAAGCTTGATTCTAAGCACAAAAGCGTAACTTCATTCTTGCGATTTTTTCTTGTATAAGGAAGCAAGCGGACGAAGTAATCCCCCATAATCTTTTAAACTAAGTGTTAAAAGCAAGGTTTTATATTATAGATTGCTACAAATTGTGTTGTAATTCTTGTGATAACAATTTCCTCCCCCGTCAAGTGGAATCTTGCAAGGAGTTAGGATAGCAGATTTTGATATACTTGCATAGTTTTCTCTCCCATTGCGACGAGAGAGAAATTTTTACAAATAAAATCACGAGATGGTAGGATTCTTCTCTCTTTTCTAATTAGCAATTCTAATGCTTCTATAAACTCCTCTAAGTTTGGATTTTGCGTGAGAATGAAATTTGGCTTACCTTGAGAATAAAAGTGCAAATCCGCGATAGACCCTATATTGCCTGCAATACTTGGAATTTCCATAGCGAGAGCTTGCATTAGGCTTTGTGGCACACCCTCATTTCTATCGCTAGTAAGCATAAATATATCCAAAGTTGCCAAAAATTCCGCAGGATTTTCAATGTGTCCAAGCAAGCGCACGATTTCTTGATTTGCCGCCTGATTGACTTCCTTTGCAAGATTTTCTAAACACACTTGTCCATCTCCGCTACCTGCAATCACAAAAAATACATCGGGATATTTTTGGCAAATTCCACGTGCGACTTCAATAAAAACATCTTGTCTTTTCATTGCGCGCAAAACGCCTAAATTGCCTATAATCAATTTATTTTGTGGGAGATTGTATTTTGTTTTCATTGCTTCTTTGTTATATTTTTCTTTGTAAAAAGTTTCTGTATCAATGCCTGTGGGTATAGAGAGAATCCTCTCTGGTTTGATACGATTTTCTCGTATCATTGCTTCACGAATACTTTCTCCTGTGGTAATGATGAAATCTGCTAGGGAGTTAATAAAGTTTAAGCGCGAGGGGTGAATTTTGTTAGATAAATGTCTTGTGCGGATAAACTTCGCTCCGCTCCCGATACTAGCTAATCCACCCAACCAAGTATCTATGCCACTATGCGTGTTGATAATATCAAAGTTTCTTGCGATTTTATGGAGTTTGTAGATGCTCTCTATGTCGGTTTTGCGCCTAAAGGGTAGGGTAAAGGTGGTAAAACCATATTCTTTTGCTTTGGGTAAGATTCTAGCGTCCTCTTTGGTAGCAAGCGCAAGATGGCAGCCACGCCTACGCATTTCTTGCATTTCGTTTAGAATCCGAATCTCCTGTCCGCCAAAGCCACCCGACCATTCTGTGTGTAAAATGCGCATTATTTTTTCCTTGTGAGTGCTTCTAGTAATGCAAGTGGATACAATGTATGTTCTAGTTTGTGGATACGCGCTTCATAGGATTCTAAGCTTTCTCCCGCAATTTTTGTGATTGCTCCTTGTGCAATGATTTCCCCGCTATCTAGTTCTTCGCTGACATAATGCACACTCACACCTCCTAGGCGCATAGGTGAGTTGTAGGATTCTAAGATTCCGTGCGCGCCTTTGAAAAGGGGCAAAAGTGAGGGGTGGATATTGATAGCGCGAATCTTTTGCGTAAAAATCGGTGTCAAGATTCGCATAAATCCAGCCAATACGCATAAATCTAGTTTAAATTCTTGCAGGGTTGTAATTAATTGTGCATCAAATTCCTCTCTTGTTTTCCCTGCATTCTCAATCACTTCTGTGGCGATTCCTAGTCTTTTGGCGCGCGTAAGTCCAAATGCGTCGCTTTTGTTACTCAAAGCCAAGACAACCTCCACCTTAAAGGCTTTGTTGGAATGTTTGCCCTTTGCGCAATCGGGTTCTATTAGCTTAAATGTATGCGCTAATCCTCCAATCAAGAATCCCTCAATCAAAACATCTCCAATCAAGAATCCTCCAATTGTGCTTTGTTTTATATTTTCGGGTCGTTTGCTAGGGAGAAAGCATTTTTTGTGCAAAGATTTGATGAGTGCCTCTAAATTGCTTCCATTGCCGCTAAATAAAATAGCGATTCTTTTTGTTTCCATAGAATCTCTTTTAGGCAAAAAAATGCGGGTGTGTTTGTTTGAGTTGCTTGAGATTCTGTAAAATCTCATTGACACCATATTCTACGCTTTGCTCATCTAATCCGTCAATATAAGCGTCTAATGCCTCTTGCATAGAGGATTCTTTCACACCGCTTAAGATTAACGTCACGCAAAGCATATCGCTTAATTGAATGGATAACTCCTCCACTTCTTCTTCTAGCTCTTTGATTCTGTCTTTATTCATATTCTTCTCCTTTTAAGATATTTTGCACACACTCTTTAATATTATCATAGATAAAACTTTCTTTAAAACCATCTATTTTGCCACCACTTGCATTTGCGTGTCCTCCTCCATTGAAGTAATTTTTCGCTAAAACACTTACATCGCAAGCATTATTGGCACGCAAGCTTACATTTCCACGCGCACTCACATCTATGAAGAAATCAAATTGTGGATTGTTTTTTAAAAATAAGTTTGCAAGCACGGAGATATTGCCAATGCTATAACTCAAAAATCCTCTATATTGCTTCCAATATATACTGCAAGATTCTGCTTTTTGCGCCAAAAGCTCGCTTTGGTATTTTGAGATTAGATTATCAAGTGTGGCACTTAACAAGCTGCCTTTCAAAAAGCATTTTTTCATCTCTAAAATCGCATTATCTAGCAGAATTTCTCCCTTTTCTTGTCCAAGAAATTTTGCGGATTCTTTTAATAAAGCAAGTTTGTATTCGCGGTCTTCTTTATCAAACATAAAGCGATTGAGCTCTTTGCATTCTACAATCATTCGCATTGCGACTTTGCCAAACTCAAAGGCATAACCCTCTTCCAACCATAAATCCACACTATTAATCATTTTCACCATTGGTTCAAGCCATTGCCTTACAGAATCGCAAAGCCCATAACGCGTAAGCAGTGTATCATAAACGATATGTGTAGCACATCGTTTGGTGTCCAAAAAATACCATTCATAAGTTTGTGCGCATTCTTGCCCGCTTTTGTGGTGGTCTAATAACTCAAAAGTGATTTGGAATCCATTGAGATTTAGCTCTAGGACGGATTGCACTAATCTTTCGCATTC
>NZ_CATKCB010000083.1:0-9631 GCF_949747025.1 Helicobacter sp. UBA3407
CCAAAAGATGTATTAAAGGAATTTGGAGCAGAAATCCTGCGACTTTGGGTTGCGCAGAGTGATTATCAAAATGACCAAAGAATCTCTAACAATATCCTAAAACAAGTGAGTGAAAATTACCGCAAAATCCGCAATACGATTCGCTTTTTACTCGCCAATATAGGAACATTAGAAAGTTTAGAGACACGGCATTTTAGCCAAATTGATTTGTGGATATTGAAAAAAGCACAAAACTGCTTTAAAGAAGTTAATGCGCTTTTTAATGAATATGAATTTTCCAAAGGCTTGCAGGAGCTAAACTACTTTTTAAACGCGGAACTTAGTGGAATCTACCTTGACCTTTGCAAAGACAATCTTTATTGCAATGCGCTAGAGTCCAAAGAACGCAAAGCTGCACAAAATGTAATGGCTCTTATTTGTGGCAGATTGTTTGGGCTTCTTGCTCCAATTCTTACCTATACAATTAACGAAGCTTTAAACCACACAACGAGCAAGGCATTGTTGGAAAGTTGTGGAATTACAAAGGAGATTCAAAACCCAAATATTGCTGTGCTTGAAGTTCTTTATCAGCCGCTCCCTTGCTTTGAACAACCCAAGATAGATTTTGAAAAACTCTTGGCTTTGCGTTCCTGTTTCTTGGAGCAAATCGACAGCCTCAAAAAAGAATCTAAAATCAAATCCACATTAGAAGTAGATTTCATCACTTCCGCTAAAATTGCGGAGTTTGAGGAGTTGAATCTTTGGCTTATGGTAAGCGCAGTAGAGTGTAACAAAACAGCTTCCAATCTATTGGTGAGTTTTACCTTTGAGGGAGAGACTTATCACATTTGCAAAGCCAAAGGACACAAATGTCCGCGTTGTTGGCAATTTATCGCACAAGAAGCAGACACACCTTGTGTGCGTTGTGCTGGAGTTTTAGCAGATTCTAAAAAATCTTAGGAGCAAAAATGTTTGAAGGGTTTTTTGATTTGACACAACCTGTGGGGCTTGATGAGACTTGGGTAAGTATTTTTGTTGTGTGCTTTATGATGTGGCTTGGGTTTGTTGCAGTAAAACGCATTAAAGAAAAGAGAACAAACAAATGAACATTCTGCACACAGAGACTCTAAAAAGTTGGGGGGGGGGCAAAATAAAGTCTTAAATGAAATGAAGCTTATGCGCGAACTTGGGCATAAAGTCTTTTTGTTCGCCAATCCAAACACACAAATTGCACAAAGAGCGGAGAATCTTGGCTTTGAAGTGATTGCGTGCGAAATGTCTAAGAAAACCTATCATCAAAGCATTCCCAAGCTTTTTTCTATCGTCAAAAAATACCATATCCATTGCGTCATCACCCACGATTCTACTGATAGTTGGATAGGAGCAGCTACGCGCATTTTGTGCAGACTCAATGGAATCCGCACGATTTTTATGCGTGAGAGGCACAATCTCTACCCCATTAAAGGCTTTCTCTCTAAAGCATTGCATACACATTTGTTTGATAAGATTCTATACATTTCTGAAGCTGTAGGGGAATATTTAGAGCAAATTGGCGTCCCAGAATCTAAACTATTTTATCTCCCAAGCACCATTGATACTACAAGCTTGAAACAAACAAAAAGCAGCTTTAGAGAGGAATTTGGAATCGCAGAGGATTCTTTGGTGATTGGCACTTTCACTTCTTTGTATCCCAAAAAGGGCGTGTATGACTTCGCAGAGGCTGCTAAACTTGTGTTAAAAGAATATCCCAATGCGGTGATTGTCTTTGGCGGTGGAATCAATGAAGGAATCAAAAATCAAATCCAACAAGACTTCAAGCAAGGAGAACGCATTATTTTCACGGGTTGGCGTGAAGATGCCCTCAATGTCATCAAAGCCTTTGATATTTATGTCTTCGCAAGCCACACCGAGGGGCTTGGAACGGTATTATTGGAGGCAATGTGTTCGCAAGTGCCTATCGTAGTGTATGACAAGCCTCCTATGAATCATCTAATTGCCCACAAACAAAGGGGGCTTTGTGCTTCATATTTGGACGCGCAAGATTTAAGTTGCCAAATCTTACACCTCATCACACACAAAGAGGAATCTCTAATGTATGCAAGAGGGGCTTTAGAGTATGTCTGCACCCGCCACGACCATACACGACTCAAAGGCGCACTTGAAAATCTCCTTGCTCAAGTCGCGCAAAGATTCCAAGATTCCATATAAGGGGCGCAATCAATGTTTCCAATTTGTATTTGCACATTACACCATATCCACACACAAAGCGATAGTTTGACAATTAGCCCAACAATGCTCCAAAAGGCGATTTTGCGAATTTTAGATATGGAATTTACCTTTATCACCTATGGAGAGTTCATAGAAGCAATTTTGCAAAACAAAAACATCGGAAAGAAAAAGGTACTCTTGACTTTTGATGATGGATATTTTGATTTATATCGCTTTGGATTCCCTATCTTAAAGGAGCTAAAAATCCCCGCGGTGTGTTTTTTGATTACCAATACAATCCGTGATTCTAAGCGAGAGATTTATGATTTAGAACCAAAACTTCACAAAGACTTCAACTACTCCAATGATTTAGAATATTTTCTGAATCTCTCTGAAATCCTAGAAATGCACGCAAGCGGACTTATGGAGTTTGATAGCCACAGCGCGACACATTTTTCTTGCAATAGCGAAGATACAGAGAGATTGAAGCAAGAATTGACGCACTCAAGAGATAAGATTTCGGAGATATTTCCCCACAAAAAACATTTTGGATTCTGCTTTCCTAGAGGAGATTTTAATGCAAATGCTTTGAATCTTTTATCCACTTGTGGATACGATTTTGCCTTTAGCACCATAGATGGTGGGCTTTGCAAAGGAGATGACTTAAGGAGAATCCGTAGGATTGACATTTCTCAAAGCACGCGCAAGGAAGCGGATTATCTTTTTCGCTTAAGCAAAAAACTAAATCTTTATTCCTATCCCTTGCTTGGCAATCTCTATTCTAACTTTAGAAATCGCAAATTTCATCGTGTCCCCTGACATTTGTTTTGTAAGGTGAGTTACCAATTACACACTCACCCGCAAAACCAACCAAGATTTTCCTACTCGCCAACTCTTTAAAGACTATTTGAGGTTAAAATAATCCTTGATTGCTTCGGCTTTATCTGTCTTCTCCCAAGTAAATTCAGGCAACTCTCGCCCAAAATGTCCATAACTTGCAGTTTTTTGATAAATCGGACGCAGTAAATCTAAGGATTCTATAATTCCGCGCGGAGTGAGACGAAACACTTGTTTAACGCATTCTTCAATTTTAGAATCTTCTACTTTTCCTGTGCCGTGCGTATTGACAAGAATAGAAACGGGTTCTACCACGCCGATTGCATACGCAATTTGAATCGTAGCCTTATCACAGATTCCGCTTGCTACAAGATTCTTAGCCACATAGCGCATCGCATAAGCTCCGCTTCTATCTACTTTGCTTGGGTCTTTTCCGCTAAATGCACCTCCCCCGTGCGGACAACTTCCGCCATAAGTATCCACGATGATTTTGCGCCCTGTTAACCCTGCATCACCTTGTGGTCCGCCAATCACAAATTTACCTGTAGGATTCACAAAATAACGAATATTATCGTTTGCAAACTCTTTTGGCAAAACTTTTTTCACCACCTCTTCAATCACTGCACTTCTCAATGTATTTTGTGGAGTTTCTGGACTATGTTGCGTAGAAACGACAATCGTATCAATTCCTATAGGTATGCCATTTGCATATTTAATCGTTACTTGGGATTTGCCATCGGGACGCAAAAAAGGCAAAGTGCCATCTTTCCTAGCTCTTGCCAAACCCTCTGTGATTCTATGGGACAAATGAATTGGTAGTGGCATTAACACATCGGTTTCCTTACACGCATAGCCAAACATTAGCCCTTGGTCGCCCGCGCCAATCTCGCCGTCCTCTCTATCTACCCCTTGATTGATATCTGGACTTTGCTCGCCTACTCCATTTAACACGCCCGCGCTATGATAATCAAACCCATATCTTGCGTCAATATAGCCAATCTCTCGCACCACGCGTCTAGCAATATCTTGCATTGGCGCATAAGCCGTTGTTTTTAATTCTCCTGCAATCACGCAATAACCATTAGAAAGCAAAGTTTCACAAGCTACTCTCGCCTTTGTATCTCGCTCTATAATATAATCCAAAATTGCGTCGCTGATTTGGTCAGCCATTTTATCTGGGTGTCCTTCGGTTACAGATTCGGAAGTGAAAAGAAACTCTTTTTGCATAAATTCACCTTGTATTTTAAATTTTTGGGATTGTATCACAAAGAAACTTAATTTTAAATCTTGCAGATTTTAAGGGAAAATTACCAATATATTTTTACAATGGAATCCTAAAAGCAGTTTGGAATGTGGATTGCTATCCAAGTTAAGACTCACCCGCAAAGACGCAGTGGAAAATTCCTAGTATCCAAATATTATAAATTGCCACGAATTGCGTTGTAATTCTCACAAGAGTGAAAACCCACAATATCCCTCTGAAGCAATCCACAAATAAACAAAGTGGGTAAATTTTGATTGATACAAAATCTATTGTAGCTTCACACCCTGATTTTGCGACGAATTCCTAAAAAGCGTATAGGATTTCACTACATCTTTTTTTGTGAAATAAATCTGTAAATTGTGGCTCCTTATTTCATCTTTGGAAATCAAAACTCCGATTAAAGGAATATGATTGGTCGCATCGTAGTCTGCTTCTGCATACTCATACACCAATGTCTCCGTGCCGTCCTCCTCTATATGTGTCCCCGTTGGCTTACCATACATCTGTATCACTTGTGCTTTGGTTGTTTTGCCTTTAATCAACTCTTTTTTGAAATCCTCTTGTGTCTTTTTGGCTAAAATCTCATTACCCCCTTTAAAAGTGCAGCCTGCAATAAGTAAAGAGCATAAACCTAAACACAACATTAATTTTTTGTATTCCATTTGAAATCCCTTTCTCTATTAAAATAAAACTCATATTATGCCCCCCCCCCCCCCTAAAAATAAACTTAATTTAATCTTTAATTTATCTAAGATTTGTTATCATTTTCTAATTGATATTTTTTATCAATCAATTATTTTTATAAGGATTTAAAATGTTAGTAACAAAAAAAGCTCCAGACTTCAAAGCCCCAGCAGTTTTGGCAAATAACACTATCGTAGAGGATTTTGAACTCTCAAAAAACTTAGGCAAAAATGGTGCAGTTGTATTCTTTTGGCCCAAAGACTTTACTTTTGTTTGTCCTTCAGAAATCATCGCGATGGACCATAGAGTTAAGGCATTTAGCGAAAAAGGATTCAATGTCATTGGTGTTTCCATTGACTCTGATGTCGTGCATTTTGCGTGGAAAAACACTCCTGTAAATCAAGGCGGAATCGGAAATGTGCAATTCCCAATGGTTTCAGACATCACCAAACAAATTTCACGTGATTATGAAGTGCTAATCGGTGATGCAGTTGCGCTCCGCGGCTCATTCTTGATTGACAAAAATCAAGTTGTCCGCCACGCAGTGATTAACGACTTGCCACTTGGGCGCAATATGGACGAAATGCTAAGAATGTGCGACGCATTGACTTTCTTTGAAGAGCACGGCGAAGTTTGCCCAGCAGGTTGGAACAAAGGCGACAAAGGTATGAGAGCAGACGCAAAGGGCGTAGCAGAATACCTTTCACAAAACGCAGACAAATTATAATTCTTGCAAGGATTTCCCTTGCAAATCCCACAAATCTAGCAATCTCCGACTTTTTAATCTCTTTTCACAACGCAAAGCTTGAGATGAAGCTTCCAAACATTATGGAATCTCACAATGAAATCCCCCACCTTGTCCTTGCTAACCTTTGCGTGTTGTTTTTCATTATTGCAAGAGGCTTTAGCCTCGTGGCAATCTATAATCTAGCATAAATTAGACTTTGCAATGGAATCTTAAAAGCGAGATTCTACATAGTTTGCTTCACTTCGTTCGCAATGACAGAATAGTTAAATTTGCAGGTATGCGGGATTATGGATTGCCGAGATTCCTGCGGAATCTCACAATGACGAAGTCGTTAAATCTCAAAGATTCCATTTTAAAGGGGGATTGTGGGCATTGTGGATTCTGTTTTGATTACAGATTTAACAAAACCACAGCGCAAACCACCATTACCATACCGATATAGCCGATGATTCCTAAACGCTCTTTGAAAAATATATAGCCCCCAAGGCTCGTGCCGACAATTCCCACCACCCCCCAAGTAGAATACGCAACACTTAAGGGCATTTTCTCAAGCACGAAGATTAGTGCGCTAAACGCCCCTCCCAAACCATAAGAATACAGCCTATCGTGTAGCCTTTGCGCTTAAACGCATTGGATTTTTTCAAAAACAAATTTGCGATAATGTCCAAGCGGTAATTACGACATATCCTAGTGCTAGGCTCATTGCATTCCTTGGTGGATTGTGGAATCCGATTCTACTTTTTCGCGCTTTAACTCGGAGTAATTAATAAGCGCAATTCCACTTGGATTATTAAGTGCGCAAAACCGCTTTGTAAAAGCACTTTTTGAGCCTTTGGTAGAGTTTTGAAACCCTTGTCACCTCTTGATATTATAGTCTTTTGATTTTGGAGGGCAAAAGCTAGAAGTGTGTGAGATTCCGCAAGATTCTGATAAATTAAATTGTGGCAAATCTTTTAATGCAAAGGTTAATGCTATTTGCTAGATTCTTGCTCTTGTTTGTCCAAATACCGCTCATCAAAGAGGCTATTTAAATGCACATTGCTTAAAGCTACTTTCAAAGAAGTAAAAAAGTCTGGATTCTCTTCCTCCATTTTCTTTAACATTTGCTTTGTTTTCTCTCTTGCGAAAGGACGTTTGTCGTGCGTTTGCCACATCACAGGACAATTACAATCAGGAGCAATATAAATGTTATTTTTGGCAATAAAGTCAATAATTTGTCGCTCCCGCACAAAAATTAGCGGACGAATCACAAACAACCCATTTCCTGCTTTATATAGGGGTGGCATAGAACGCAATGCACCATTATAGGTGAGATTCATCATAAAGCTTTCTGCTGCGTCATCTAAATGATGAGCTAAGGCGAGTTTGTTGAATCCTCCCTCTAAAGCTTTCGTATAAAGCGCACCTCGCCGCATACGCGAACAAAAACTACAAACCACACTCCCCTCACGCTTGTTTTCCTCCAAAATCTTATAAATATCTGTGCGGTAGAGTTCATAGGGGATTCCAAGCCTCTCGCAATACTCAAAGATATATTCATACTCGCCCCCGCGCCCATAATCAATCGTAACTGCCTTAAACTCAAACTTAAAAGGTGCATATTTTTTCAGTCTCGCTAGAAGTGTCGCTAAAAGTATGGAATCCTTACCCCCACTTAAGCCCAAAAGCACCTTATCGCCTTCTTTTATTAAGTCTAGTTGAGCATTGGTAGAGCCTGTTATCTTTAAGATTTTTTTGCTAATTTCTATGTTTTGCTCTTTTGCCATTTTTCACCTTTTTTGGATTCTGTTTTTTATAGTTATTTGGAATCCCCTAAATCAAAATATCCCTCTAAATGTCCTCTAGCAAATTCCAAAATTTCTGCTTCCTCCAATAAGTGTTTATCGTATTTCACCACCACAACTTGCTCGCTTTCATTGATATACCATTCAAGCACCCCGCGCAACTCCCCTAACACTTCCAAAGTCTCATTTGTGATTCTATTTTTCAAAGATAAATAAAGATTTTTCTGCATAGTTGGATTTGCCAAAAGAGAAAAAGAGAGAATCCATAAAAAAGAGGTAATGACAACAAACATCGTAATAGAAAGCATACTAAAAAAAGTATAAAAATGCCCTCCCAAAAGCGCACCAAAAAACGAGCCTAGATAGCCAAAAGAAGTGAAAATCCCCATTGCGCTGCCCTTTTGGTGTGCTTTACAATAACGACTTGCGAGGCTTTGCATAATGGGCTCGTGGATAGAGAATCCTACAAAAAACACAAGCACACCAAAGATAAACACCGCTTGACTTTCGCTTAACATTAGCAAATAGCTAAACACAAAAAACAAGATTCCAACAATCATTACTGCCTTAAATTTCCCTCTTTTTTCCGCTAATATCGCCGCGGGTGCCATTGCAAAGAATCCTAAAAGTGAGGCGGGAATATACACTTGCCACAAGTCCTCTTTAGGCATTTCAAAGCCCTTAACAAGAGCAATAGGAATAATAAGAAATGCCAAAGTCATAAAGCCTTTTTGCAAGAAATTTGTGAGATTCATAATTTGGAGATTCTTGTTTTTTAAAATCGCATTATATTCTCCGCTTTGATTCGTGAAACGATAAGTAACTTTGGGCGTATTGGGCACAGCAACAAACAAAATTACAAGTCCAAAAAGTGCCAAAATACAGGTAATCCAAAAAAGGCTTGGGATTCCATAATGCGCACCAAGAATCGGACCTAAAATCAGTGCAAAGGTAAAACTAAGCGAAATCGTCCCTCCCATAAGTGCCATTGCCTTTGTGCGATTCTCCTCACGCACCAAATCCGCTATCATTGCGCTTATCACTCCTCCAACAGCTCCAGCTCCTTGCATTAACCTCCCTACAATCAGCCAATAAATATCCGCGCTCAAGGCACAGACGAGTGAGCCAAAAACAAAAACCACAAGCCCTAGCGCAATCATACTTTTGCGCCCAAATTTATCGCTTAGGAATCCAAAAGGAATTTGAAATAAGACTTGCGTCAGCGCATATCCACCCATTGCGATTCCAATTAGAATCGGGCTTGAGCCTTGAAGAGAGAGCGCATAAAGCGATAAAATGGGCATAACAATAAATAGTCCAAAAAACCTAGAAGCGAGAATGAGACTTAGAGGCAAGCTTTGCTTGATGAGGGATTCCTTTGCCATTTTGCGTCCTTATGCTAAAATTCCAAAACAAAAAATGATTTTACCCAAAAATAAATAAAGGCAAGTTATGCGCTTAATCTTAGCAACTTCAAATCAAGACAAAATCAAAGAAATCCGACAAATTTATGCTTCATTTTCACAAGATTTTGGAGTAGAGATTCTCTCTTGGGACACACTGATGACGCCCTTTGAGATTACAGAGGACGGCACAAGCTTTCAAGAAAACGCGTTAATTAAATCTAGGGTGGTTTTTGAAATACTCAAAAATCAAGGAATCCTAAAAGTGCGAGATATTGTCTTATCCGATGACAGCGGAATCTGCGTAGAGAAGCTAGGAGGTGCACCGGGGATTCGTAGCGCAAGATATAGCGGAGGTGGAGCGGAGGAGAATTTAGAAAAACTGCGTAGCGAAGTAAAAAGACTAGGCGGAATCTCAAGGGCACATTATTGCGCGTGTATTGGCATTAGCTCCTTTGTAAGCGATTCTAGTGCGCACGGGTTTATGTATGGACAGGTGATTGCAGAGTGTCGCGGAGAAAATGGATTTGGTTATGACCCGATTTTCATTCCCAATGGATTTAACAAAACTCTAGCCGAGTTAAGCAGTGAGGAGAAAAATTCCATTTCACATCGCAGAATCGCACTAGAAAATGCGCAGTATTTATTGCGTGCTTTGCTTGAAAAATAATCCATTTTTCTCTATGATTCCAAAAATAAATGCACAAAGGTATATCAATGAAAC
>NZ_CATKCB010000084.1:0-5789 GCF_949747025.1 Helicobacter sp. UBA3407
ACCCAAATATGGTCGCCTATAAGAATATTTCTTTTACTTGTATTAAGGCATTGATGAGTTTTAAAATCAAAAATTGGGTGATGGTCGCTGCTTTCAAGAACAACTCCCCACGAAAACAAACAATCATCGCCAATAATACAATAGCTCTCACTCGTAATATTCAAAAACATATCGCTAGCACTCTGTCCTAAGGCATTCCCAATATAGCACACGCAATTTGTAAAAATCATAATCCTTCCCCTAAAACAACTTTTACCAATAAACACAAGTGCATTGCTACCTACAAAAGTAATTTGCGCATTCCTAAGGTTTGCCTTTTCGCTTAAAAACAAAATATTATTTTTGCCCATAAACTCTATTTTAGAATCCTTGCATTGCAAATCCCCATAAATTACATTGCCATTTTCCGCTTCAAATTTTTGCATTTTACCTCACTTTTGCTCTTCGCGCAAAGATTTCACAACATCAACTTCCCAAAAAAATTCCACCCAATCACTTGCTTCACGCAAAATAAAATCCGGCTTAAACTGCGCTGTTGGCTTATGAAAAATGCACGCGGTTTTAAAATCAATGCTAGAATTAACAGCACTTAAGATACTATAAACTTTCTCCATACTCGTGCCACTATCTACAATCTCATCTACAATCAAAATGCGCTGATTTCCCCCAAGTTCTGGAATATTTGAGATTTGAATCTCTTGTTGCACTTTATTAAAAAACGAAGAAGCATTAATCGTATAGACACGCCTTAAATCCAATGCAATTCCTAGAAAATGCGCCATTGTCAGCCCACCGCGCGAAATCGCCACAATCCCATCGGGATTAAAATCAATCTTATCTACTAGCTCTTTCATATCCTCTCTAAACATTTCATAGCTATAATATTGCATCTTTTACTCCTTAATATGCGTGAATTTCATTATACAAACTATCCCTCTCCACTGGCAAAAATCCTGCATTCTTGATTTGCGCAATCAATTCCTCCTTAGCAATTCCATTTGCGCTTTTGCTTCCACTTGCGCTTTGAATCGCCTCGCGTTGAATCGTGCCATCAATATCATCTGCTCCAAATTCTTGAGCTAAAATCGCCAAATTCAAGCCCAAAGTTGCCCAATACGCCTTAATATGAGGAATATTTGGCAACAAGATTCTTGCAATAGCAATCGTTTTGAGAATCTCTTGCCCACTTGGAAACTCCTTGACACTCAAAAAGTTATTTTCTTTTTGATAAACAAGCGGAATAAAGGCATTAAACCCTCCGCTCTCCTCTTGTGCTTGATAAAGGCGCAAGAGATGGTCAATCCGATGTTCCCGCGATTCTATATGCCCAAAAAGCATAGTAGCATTAGATTTTTTGCCCAAAGAATGCCAAATTTTATGAATTTTTAACCAATCTGTGGAATCCACTTTTCCTTTACAAATAAAGCTACGCACCTTTTCATCAAAAATCTCTGCGCCACCGCCGGGCATAGAATCCACACCATTTTCTGCCATTAAACTTAAAACTTCATGATAGGATTTACCACTAAGCTGGCTTAAGAAATTTACTTCCGCTGCGGTTAGTGCTTTAAGATGAATATTTGGAAATTCTGCCTTAAGCGTTCTAAAAAGCTCCAAATACCATTCTAGGTTTAACTTGGGATTGTGCGCCCCTACGATATGCAATTCTAGCGCACCTGCCTCTATGGAATCTTTGGCAACTCTTAAAATCTTCTCCTTATCCATTGTATAGACATTGGGATTCTTACGATGTGCAGAAAAACCGCAAAACTTACAAACATCTGCACAATCATTTGTTGGATTAATATGGCGATTGGAATTAAAAAAGACTTTCTTACCAAAATAATCTTTGCGTATAGAATCCGCCATTTTCCCAAGCGTAAAAATATCCAAATCATAGAGCTTTAAAGCTTCTTTGGGTTCTAAAAATTGCTTTAAGGGATTCTGCTCACTCATTATTAACCTTCATTTTATTTGTGGATTTTAGTTTGCAAAATTATACAAAAATTGCTTTAACTTTCGTTAGGATTTGTAAAGTTTCTTCCATATAAAATACCAAAATAAAATTGCTTTTATTATCATTTTATCAAGTCTGTGAAATAATTATAATTTTAATTCTTAACAAGATTGGGAAATAAACTATGCATACAACTCGCGCTTTTGACTTACAAGATGAAATCTTTTTGGCAGATGATACACTCATCACCTCTAAAACAGATTTACAAGGCAGAATTACTTATGGAAATCAAGACTTTGTCGCTTTTAGTGGCTTTAGCGAAAAGGAGTTTTTACACAAACCACACAATTTGATTCGCCACCCCATAATGCCTCGCTGTGCTTTTAAACTATTGTGGGATTTTTTGGCATTGAAACTTGAATTTTTTGCTTTTGTATGCAATCTTAACAAACAAGGCAAAACCTATTGGGTTTTTGCAAATATTACCCCCTCTTATAATGAAAAAGGCGAAGTCATTAGCTACTATTCTGTGCGCAGACGCCCAAGTAAAAAAGGAGTGGAAACTTGCTTAGGCATTTATCAAAAACTCTTAGAGATTGAAAAAGAAAAGGGAATGGAAGCTGGAGTGCAGTTTGTGCTAAATTTCTTGGAACAAAACAAAATTTCGTGGGACGAGTTGATGATTAACCTACAAAACGAAGGAAAAGAAGGAGGCTACCGATGAAAATCTTTTTGCTTAGCGGAATCGTAGTCAGTTTGATAGGATTCATCGTAGAGGTTATTTTAAAAGGCGTCAGTATCAATCTTGCATTTTTTGTTTTAACTTGTGTTATTTTTGCATTGGCATATTTTAAGTTTAGAAAACGTGAGCAACTTATTCAAACCATACTACAAGTCTCAAGACTTTATCAACAAGGTAAATTTGAAGCGCGCGTTTTAAGGGTAGAGGGAGATATAGACCTCTGCACGATTGCTAATACCCTAAACAATGTTGCGGACAACTTAGAAGCTTTTATGCGAGAAATCTCCACTGCAATTAAATACTCCAATGAGGGCAAATATTTTCGCCTAGCGATTCCACAAGGCTTAAAAGGTGCATTTATCTCAAACATTAACGCAATCAACCACGCCCTTTTACAAATCAAAGAAAATGCAAAAGACAATATTTCCAATGCGCTCGCAAAGTCGCTTATGGATATGAGTTTGGGTAGCCAAAATGAAAATTTAACCAAAATTTCCTCTGATTTGGACGGCGATATGCAGCAAATGGGAATTGTAGATGAAAATGTTATAAACATTACAACTTCAGCCAAAAACTCCCAACAAGATGTCCTCTCCATCACACAATCTATTGACAGATTAACAGACATTATCAATGACAATCAAACAACAATAGAAAGCTTCACGCAAAAGTCCAAAGACATTAATTCCGTCGTAGAAATCATCGCAGACATCGCCAATCAAACTAATTTACTTGCGCTCAATGCCAGCATTGAAGCCGCGCGCGCAGGGGAACACGGAAGAGGATTCGCTGTCGTAGCTGATGAGGTGCGCAAGCTCGCGGAAAAAACACAAAAAGCAACCAATGATATTTCCATTGTTGTGCAAACAATGCAACAAGAAATTGCAGGAATCCAAGATAATTTTGGCAAAGTATCAGAATTCGCCAACTCTACACACAAATCTATTACAGACTTCAATGAAATCTTTAGCAGTATGGAATCCACCACACAAACATTGCAACAAGTCTTTAACAAGCTCTCAAGCAAGCTCCTTTTGAGTGTATCCAAACTAGAACACATTGTGTATAAATCCAATCTTTACTTGAGCTTTAATCTCAAGCAAGAAACATGTAATTTCCAAGAAATCAATCCGATTTCTAAATATTTAGACGACGAACATTCTATTAGCCAAATCGGAAATTTGGACATTACAAGCCTTAATAAAGTCAAAGCAACCCTGTTAGAAAACACCAATCAAGCCTTAGAAAAACTCAAAAGCCCGCTGACAAAAGAAATTGCCGAAAGCATTGTAAAAACTTTTGAAGATATTGAAGAGGCTTCCAAGCAAACCATTGCGCTTTTGGAAGAACATTAAAGGAGTCGTAGCAATCTATAATGTTGAAATCTTTTTAAGATTCCATTGCAAAGATTTCTTGATACTTGATTATAGATTCGCTTGGCGAGGACGTGTGCTCTTTTCCTACGAAAGGGCAAGATTCCAAAATCCCGCAGAAATCAAACTTCATCGTAGAATCTAAAACAAGAAGTTATATCCTACATACACATCAATGGAAGAAGTTTGACTTAAATCAAGTTTTGTTGCGGATTCCGTGCCATTGATATTAACAGAACTTTTTTCTTCGCCAAAATTCAAACGTCTTGCTTGGATTCCAAACTCCAACTCACCATTACCCAAAGCATAAATTGCGCCCGCTTTGACGCCATAAGTAAATCCCATATAATCAAGAGAACCCATTGCACTTTCTGCAATCACGAAACTTCCGCTATCAAATTTTGCCTGTGCCAAACCCGCATTTAATCCTAGCAAAGCGCGCCAATCTGTGGTATTTGGAATCTTTGGCGTCCAAGCAAATCCAAGTGTCAAAACTTGATAAGAGAATCCATTTTTTTTCAAATGATGTTCAAAATTCGCCAAGATTCTATGATTTTCACTCAAAAGATAACCTGCCTGCACACCAAATCCAAATTGCTTTTCACTCAAACTATGCGTTTGCGATTCATAGCCAGCAATATGCAAATCTGCGTCGGAATCGGACTTGCTATAACTCCCATAAATCCCCAAAAGACGATTGCGTCTCTCTTCATAAAGCGGGTGATAGGTGCTTTGAGGAGCGTAATATTCGCCACTTCTTTCATCATAACCTAGCCCAAATGACATCAAACATACCAACAGCAACAATCCGCGTATCATAAAAAAATCCTTTTAGCTTTTTCATTCTTTCTAGCAAAAAGGATTCCATAATGAAATCTTAAAGCAAGATTCTAAAACATAAATTGCTCCGCTAACACCTGTGAGGGCATATTAAACTCCTACAAGGACAAATCCCAAATTATTATAATTTTTATACCTTTGTTACAAAATCGCTAAAAATTTCTTTTTCTAAGCCACCAAAATTGATTTTCAGCCGAGTCGTCTTGCCCTCTTGCCTAACTTCTACTATCCTACCCGCACCAAGTATTTTGTGCATTACACAATCCCCCTTTGAAAATCCACTTTCACTAGAAGTATTGACAAAACTACGACGAATCGTAGGAGCGAAGCTGTTTTGCTTGGGCTGTTTTGCTTCCCCCTTATTACCCACTCCGCTTTCAGCTAAAAATTTAGAGGGTGGCAAAGTCGCCCGATTGCCCCTATAAAACCTTGAATCCACAAAACTCAAATAAAGCTCTTTTTTAGCTCTTGTAAAAGCCACATAAGCCAACCGCCTCTCCTCCTCTAGGCTACTATCCTCTCGCGTCATTGGAAAAAACCCCTCCTCAAGCCCAATCACAAAAACATAATCAAACTCTAATCCTTTGCTAGAATGCACACTCATACAAGACACTCCCTCTATACCTTTGCTCTCTTGGCGCATTTCTGTATCCTCTTGGTCGCTCCTTAGTGCCAAATCATTCAAAAAATCCTCCAAATTGCTTAAGGGATTCTGCTTAAAAAACTCACGATAAACACCATAAAATTCCTCAATATTGCTTACCCTATCAATCTCCTCGTGGCTTTGCCCCAATGCCTCACAAAGCTTAATTCTTCTCTCAAATTCATCAGGGAAGTTTAAACTCGCCTCTTGGAGGTTATGTTGCAATTCTTGTAA
>NZ_CATKCB010000085.1:0-12533 GCF_949747025.1 Helicobacter sp. UBA3407
GTTTCCGTACTTGCTATTTCCTTTCTCTCTGCAGGATTTATTACATTGGGGCAGGGAATTGGGATTATCTTTGGTGCGAATGTTGGCACGACAATTGTCGCTTGGGTGATTGCGATTGCTGGGGTAAAATTTGACATCTCCTCTATTACTATGCCTTTGCTTGTTTTTGGCGTGATTCTAAACTTCCAAAGCTCCAAAACTGCAAGGGCATTTGGCTCTATCCTATGTGGAATTGGTTTTTTCTTTTTGGGTATTTCGCTTGTCAAAAGCGGCTTTAATGACTTAAAAGACATTATAGACATTGCGCAATATGGGCAAATACCGGGCATTAAGGGGGTAGCACTTTTTGTGCTTGTGGGCATTATTTTAACCGTGGTAATGCAAAGCTCCAATGCAAGTTTGCTCGTAGCCATTACGATTCTAGCAGCCGGACAAATGAGCTATGAAAATGCACTTGGTTTTGCGATTGGCTCAAATATAGGTAGCACCGTAATGGCAATCATCGGCTCTATTGGCACGACGATTGCAGGCAAGCGACTTGCAGCAGCGCATTTGCTTTTTAATAGTGTAACTGCGCTTGTGGCAGTGATTTTCTTGCACCAAATGATTTTTGTCGTGCGATTCTTTTGCAGTGAAGTTGGAATCGCAAGCAATGATTACATCTTGCAACTCACCGCATTCCACACGTTGTTTAATCTCGTCGGCATTGCGCTGATGATGCCATTTATTGGCAAAATGGTGCAATTCCTTGAAAAAGTTATCGTGGATAAAAAAGCGAAAGAATACGAACCAATTTACCTAAACGATTCTATTGTAGAATACCCAGACACCGCGATTGAAGCCTTGCGCAATGAAATGGAACATCTCTATGATAACTGCTTCTTAGTTCTTACCTATGCGCTTGGATTTACACGCAAAGAGATTCATTCCAACACACCTTTCCGTGAAATTATTGCGAAGAAAAAACTTTATCGGCGTGATGTAGATTTTGATAATTTTTATCAAAAAAATATCAAATATTTGTTTGATAAAATGTTTGACTTTGCAACGATTGCACAAACTCATATCCACGACAAAGAACAGATGAATGAGATTGTCCATATCAAAAATGCCGCGCGTCGTGCGGTAGAATCCGTGCATCAACTCAAAATGCTTTATCGCAATCTAAAAAGCACGACACAAACTTCTAATGGTGCGCTAATGGAGCTTTATAATGAAATACGTATTGATTTAGCCGAGCTTTTACGCAGTATTGAGAATCTTGAAAAAAGCTCCGATGAGAATATTCAATTAATTCTTGCGAGCATTCGTAAGGTTTCTCAGCAATTAGACCAAACCGATGACAATGCAATCAATAAGGTAGAAAAACTGATTCTTGATAATAAAATCAATGCGACAAATGTTTCCTCTATCTTAAACGACATTGACACCGCAAACAAAATCAGCAAAGACTTACTAGTGATGACACAGCATCTTTACACCGAACAATACGCGCCCATAAATTAATCTTCTTGGAATCTCTTACGATTCCATCTTTGCGGCAAGATTAAGCAAACATTGCCCTATACTTATGAAGGCTACTTACAAAACTTTAAATATTTTTAATTTTATCAGAATATTTCAAGCGATATTTTTTGATATTTTCTTGCGCTACCTTCTGCATATCTGCCGCTTTGTCAAATTCATCTAAAATTTCTTTACCAAGCAAGGTTTCAATCGCATCTTCACGCGTTACAACTCCATAAAATTGCCCATATCTATCTTGCACGACAAAGAGCTGTTCTTTTTGGGCAATAAAAAGATTTAACAAATTTAACACGGAAACATTAAAAGATACGACATATACCGGACGCATTAAATCGCCAATCGTTTGTTGATTGACACTCTCTTGTGCTTTATTTAAGCCCACCTCCAAAATATCTTGTGTATGCACGATACCAATCACAGAATCTACATTTTCTCCATAGACAGGAATCTGCGAATAGTTATAAATATCTTGCGTATTTAACGCCTTTTGTATTGTGTCGCTATAACACAACGAAACCACTACACTGCGAGGTGTGAGAATATCAATGGCTTGATAATTTTTCAACTTTAAGAGATTCTCTATAATAAATTCCTCACGTCTAGAAATTGAACCACTTTGATGCCCAATTTGGCTTGCTGCTAGAATCTCATCGCGTCCAATAAATAAACTTGAACTCGTTTTGACAAAACGCGTAATCAGTTTTGCCACAATCACAAAAGGAAAGACAATTTTCAAAAGGTAATGAATGCTTAGAGTTACATAAGGTGTTAAAATCTTCCAATAAGTTGCGCCAATCGTTTTTGGTAGAATTTCAGAGAAATAAATCAGCACGATAGTTAAAATGCTTGCTCCTAATGCCTGATAGTTCAGCCCATAAAGGCTTGCGACTTGGATTCCAACTCCTGTTGCTGCCGCAGTTGTTGCAAAGGTATTTAATACCAAAATCGCCCCCTCCGCGTCATCTACATTTTCTTTAAGATATTTCAGATAACCACCTACTTTTGGATTTTGTTTTTCAAAACTTGCAACAAAAGAGGGAGTGATAGATAAAAAAACAGATTCCATAATAGAGCACAAAAAAGTAAAAACAATCGCAATTAAACAATAGATAATTAAAAGAATCATACAATCTCCTAACGATGCTGCAAATTACCAACACCAAGTGCAGCATTAATCACATCTTCTAATGCGACAACGCCGACAATATTTTGCTCACTATCTACAACCAAAAACAAATGCTCTTTCTGCAAAATAAATTTTTCTAGCAAATCTAGCAACCCCATTTCGGATTCTACCTTTGTAATATTCTTTGCAATCTTCTTAAGTGCCTCTTTCCCTCTTTTCTCAAGGCTAGCGTGTAAAATACTCTTTTTAAAAACGATAGAATGAATTTGGTCTATCGTATCAGCATACAAAGGAATCCTAGAATACCGATGAACATTAGGAATATTCAAAGATTCCTCTATGCTCATTTCCTCTTGTAAGGCAAAGATTTTCTCTTTTGGCATCATAATATTTTTGACTTTCAGGGTTTTTTGCAAAATCAAATGTTCTAAAATATCTCCCTCTAATTCATTAATAGAGCCACTTTTTTCCCCTAAATCCATAATCGCCAAAATCTCATCACGACTCATTTGGTTTGCATCTTTTCTTTTGAACAGATGCGTAATAATACGTGAAATATAAACAAAAGGAAAGGTTATGCAATAAAGCGCAAAAATACAATAAGACATCGGGGAAACAATCATTTTCCAATAAGTTGCGCCAATCGTTTTTGGTAGAATTTCAGAAAGATATAAAATACACAATGTCATAAACAAAGCAACAAATCCCTGCCAATCTTGCCCAAAAATCTCCACTGCCTGCGCACCAACCCCTGCTGCGCCTACGGTGTTAGCAAAAGTATTGACAACCAAAATCGCTCCCACAGCATTGTCAATATTTGCCTTAAGATATTTTAAAATTTTGCCACTTTTAGGGTGTGTTTTTGCATAACTTTCCATAAAAGGTGGCGTAACAGAGAGCAAAGCTGCTTCTAGCACGGAACAACAAAAAGAAATCACGATTGCTAATAAAAAATAACCAATTAGAGAAAACATTGAATCTCCATAATTCCCAAAACCTTTTAGTTTAAATAATTTTGCAATTAAATATTACCATAAAAGCAAGATAAAATGAAGCGAATTTGTCATACGATGATGTTTGCTATTGCAAACCAAATAATTCAAATTTGCAACCTCAAAATCCAAGTTCGCCTCACAGAAAATTCTTGCAAAAACTCTTTGCTGCTATCCCGATAAATCCCAAAAATATCCACGAAATAAAATGCTTCCAGGTTCTTTTTATCTCCCTCCAACCTCTTTACCACTGCTTTATAATTAAAATCCTCCGCAATCACCCTAGAAAAAACCATAAAATCTTGAATGGGTGGATTTGTGGATTGAAGTTCTACTTTTAGCTGCTCTTTAAAGCTTAATAGGTACAAGTCTAGCCATAAAATCTGCTGATTCATTGATTTTAAATCATTCTTAAAAGATTCATTTTTAAATCCTAAAATCAAGACAAATGCCCCCAAAAAAACAAGTAAAGCCAAAGGCAACAAAACTACTCCTCTTGAATGTTTATAGCAACGCATTACTCAACCTCAACAACAAGAGTATTCGCGCAATGTGGATTTCCTCTTGCATCATTAACACAAATCTCAAGCGCAATTCCCAAAGCGGTTTTAGCAATCTTAAAATCCGCAATCTCTTGGATAATCTCTTGCGTATTGCGCACAACGCCTTGTAATTGGCTTTTGGATTCCAAAAAAATAGAATCCCCAAAGGACAAGGAAGAAATAGAATGCAGAAAATACATTTTAGGGATTATCGGTATTGCAGCTTTTGCTTGCATAAAAGTCTTAAACAAATGTGGAATCTCTAATGTGATTTGATTGGCATTAAGCTCTAAAATCTTTCCTTGAAATTTAGAATTATAAAAATCTCTTGGTGCAATGAAATCTGAAGTAACAAAAAGTGCTTTTTGCGGTAAATTTACTTTTTGATAAACAGAGCATTTTTTATTTAAGACTCCATTAGAACCCAAATCTATACTCAAAAATTCTAGCGTTAAAACATTATTTATTTTGGCACTCTCTGGCACAAAAAAGCCGTGCAGACAAGGTAGAGAATAATCTCCAATTACCACATATTCTTGCGTTTTTTCATAAAAGATTAAACTCTTACCTTTAAGACTCAAGGGGTTTGAGCCAATCTCCTCGCCACTGCTTAGCATAAGGCTTTCTAAATAAGAATTTTCAAGCAAGCGTTTAATCTGCAATAAAGCATTTTGCACTTGAATTTCTTGAATAAAGCTATCGTTTTGATGATGATAATTCTGATAAATTCTAAGCAGGGTTGAACCACCTAAAACGCCTAAAATTCCTAACAAAATTAAAGCAAAAAGCATCTCAATTAAAGTCCATGCATGTCGCATTGTTCTCCTTTAAGGAATCGTGGCATTCATCTCATAAACAAGAGTGGAATCCAAAAGAGAAGAACGAAAAACGCAATGCTCCACTATCTTGTTACAAATTGGAACATTATAAATATCCACATCTTGCACAATTCTAAAATTTTCTAACCCAATAACAGCCAAACTCCCCAACATTGCAGACACCAATATGCCTAACACCAAAATAAAAATTAAAAACTCTAGCAAGGCAAAAGCTTTTGTGTGTGATTCCATTGCAAACATTCCAACAAATCCCCATTTTTTAAACATTTTTAAGTTTAATTATCTAAAAATTACTGCATATTCAAGCAAAAGTCAAGCATTTATCCAATAAATTCTAAAATATAAGGAGCAAAGATGATAAAAACTGCTTTATTGTGCGCATTGGGAGGAATTATGCTTATCTTAGTAGGAAGCTTTGGGGAATTTAAAGCCATACAAGATTCAAGAATCACTCCAAGCAAACAAAATAAATTATGCTTTTTTGTGCAATCTAGCACATTAAATGTCCGCAATGCTCCGAGTTTGGAAGCAAAAATTATTCATCAGTTACAACAAAATTCTAAAATATGTGAATATTTTGAAACATATAATGGATTTTTGCACACTCAAGAGGGTTGGGTTGCCACAAAATATTTGAATTTAGAGCCTAAAAAACCAAATTATACACGAGATTCTACTCTTGCTTTGCAAAATTATTCTAATGCGATTCCTAACTATCAAGCCTCCAACAAACCGAAATTCAAGCTTACTAGCACGACAAAAGATTCCGTTTCCATTGCGCAAAATCAAAAATCTATGCAAAACCCAATTATGCAGGCAAGAGCGGCAATGGATAGTCAAAACTACACACGTGCCAAAAATTTAGCCCTGCGCGCAAACCTTGCAAATCCAAAAGACTCTGAAAGTTGGGAAATCTTTGCTAAAAGCACTTATTTGGAGGGGAATCCAGAGGAAGCCATTTTGATTTTACAAAACTTTTTGCGGCAAAACAATAACGAAAATTTAACAAATCTTTTAAAACAAATGCAACAAGGGCAAAAAATTTGATTACTCAAAATTCGCAAAAACATTGGAGCATTCAAGAAATTCATAGGGATTCCGCACTGCGTCTTAGCGTGAAACAAATGCGACATTTTAACGCAATTATTGCACAAGAGATTCCTCCAAATACATTAGAAATTGCTTTGCTAAACCCCTCCAATAATCCTCACAAAGACACCATTCAAAGTCTTTTTCAAGATTATATTTTAGAGTTTGGCGAAATTGGCTTGGACGATTTCAAGAAAACACTTGCGTGGCTAGAGCAAGAAGAACAGCTCCAAAAACTACTCAAGAAAATCCAACAAGAAATTTATCAAGAATCCAAAGAAAAAGATTCAAGCATTCAAAGCCTAGTGCAACTAATGCTACAAATTGCAGTATCCAAAAACGCAAGTGATGTGCATTTTGAACGCGATTTTGACTCTATGCGCGTACGATTCCGAATTGATGGCGTATTGGTAGAATGTTTCACATTTGAGTTATGGCTTTTTGCTCCTTTAAGCGCAAGCATTAAGCTGCTATCCCACTTGAATTTGACAGAATCCAAACTCCCGCAAGATGGACGATTTGAGCTAGAGTTATTACATTCTGATAGATTTCCTCGTATCTTTGACTTTCGTGTCTCTACTTTGCCTTTAGTTGAGGGAGAATCTATCGTGCTTAGAATTTTAGATAAGCACAAAACTCTTTTGCCTTTAGAATCTTTAGGCTTTGGAGAGATAGAATTAACACAAATCCAATCACTTTTTAACTTACCCTATGGGCTTGTGCTCATTACAGGACCTACGGGTAGCGGCAAAAGTACCACAATGTATGGAATCCTGAACATCTTAAAAGAGCGGAATCTCAAAATTATCACACTTGAAGACCCTGTGGAATATCGCTTGCCACATATTAATCAAGTGGCAATGAGCCAAAATGTCAGCTTTGCAAATGTCTTACGCAATGTCCTGCGCCAAGACCCAGATGTGATTATACTAGGAGAAGTGCGCGACAAAGAAAGTCTGCAAATCGCAATTCAAGCCGCTTTTACAGGACATTTGGTTTTTGCTACACTACACACAAACGACGCATTGGATACAATTGTGCGCCTAAAAGATATGGGATTAGAGCCGCATTTTATTGCACAATCCCTTAGTGGAATCCTCGCACAGCGACTTTTACGCAAACTCTGCAAGTGCGCCAAGCTAAATCCACAAGATACATCAGGCTGCGAATTATGCAATCACACGGGATATTTAGGCAGAATCGCAATTGCTGAAATTGTGCTTGCTAGTAAGGATTTAGAAGATTTCATTCATCATCGGATAAGCAAACTAGAATTTTTAAAAAGACTTGAGAAACAAACACCAAATTTCACATTAGAACAAAAGGCTCATCAATTAATTGCAAATGGAGTCACGGATATGCGTGAAGTTTATCGTGTGGTTAAATAAATGCCAAAATTCCGAGTCCAATACAAACAAAAAGGCAAGATTCAAACAAAAATCTACAATGTCAAAACGCAAAGTGAATTAGAAAATAAACTCCAATCACAACATCTTTTTGTTCTCAAAATCACGCCACAATCTAGCCTAAAAGACAAATTGTTTGCCTTTCAAACCCCTAAAACAAAAGAAATTTTAAGTGCTTTTTACGAGCTTAAACTCGGGCTTAAAGCGCATTTGCCTTTAAATTTGCTTTTAGAAAATCTCCAAACGCATACTAAAAATCCTTTTCTTAGTGCGCAATTTGCCAAAGCACTCTTTGCGCTTAATTCTGGTAAATCCCTTTCGCTTAGCTTTAAAGAAGCAGGATTTTCAGATTTTATTTGTTCTATGCTAGAAATCGGACAAAAAGCCGATATGTTAGGACAAGCCATAGAATTTATTCTCATTGAACTCAAAAATGCGCACAAGAATCGCAAGCTTTTGACCAAAATTTTGCTTTATCCGCTTTTGGTTAGCTTCATAATGGTAATTGTATTTCTAGGTATTACCTTATTTGTTTTGCCTCAATTTGAAGTTTTGTTTGCAAATATCAACGCGCCTTTACCGCTTGTGAGCAAAAGTCTGCTTTTTATGCGCACACTCGTGCTAGACTATGGCTACTTTAGCCTCCTTAGCCTCTGTGGAATCGCATTTTTTACTTACAGATTCTACAAAACCTCTCAAAAGTTTAGATGTTTTATGGATAAACTATGGCTTAAGATTCCTTATTTAGGAGCGGTATTGCATTATTATCAACTTTCTCAATTTTTACTTAGTTTCTTTTGGCTTTACAAGAGCAAAGTGCCTTTACAAACTGCATTAGACATTTCATCTAAAGCACTTAGCAATGCAGAAATTAAGCAAAAAACCGAAAGAATTTTTGAAGCGATTGTGCGAGGAATCCCCATCGCACAAGCCTTTAGTGCAAGTGGTATTTTAGATAATCTAAGCGTTCAATTACTCTGTGGAGCGCAAAACGAAGAAGGGTTTTTAGAATCCCTAGAAGTTCTCCTTGAGCTACATCAAGAAGAACTCGCCACACATAGCGAAACTTTGCTTGCCTTAATTGAGCCTCTTATGGTCCTTGCTTTGGGTGCTTTGGTTTTGTGGTTAGCTCTTGCAATTTTCCTGCCTCTTTGGGAATTACCTATGCAAATACAAACGTTATAAATCCAATGCGCAAAAGAGCTTGACGAGGAATCTTATTGTTCAAGACCTCTAGCAATCTCTTTTTCTGTCTCTACTACTTCTTTAATAAAAACATCAATCAATTCTTCTTGTTTATATTTGCCCACAATTTCGCCGTGCTTAATCACCAATCCATCGCCACTGCCAAAGGCAATCGCCACATCTGCATGTTTAGCCTCTCCTAAGGCATTGACCGCACAACCCATAACAGAAATTTGCATAGGCGTTTTAATCTTGGGCATTCGCTCTTTTAACTCTTTCAAAATCGGCACTAAATCTGCCTGCAAACGCCCACAAGTAGGACACGAAATATAAGTAATTCCCTCTTTTTGTCTCCCACAATAACGCAGAATTCCGCGCGCAACTTCAATCTCTTTTTCTAGCTCGCCTGTAATGGATACGCGCATCGTATCGCCAATCCCCTCCATAAGCAATCCACCAAGTGCTATGGAGCTTTTAATCATAGAAGACTCCAAATCCCCTGCTTCTGTAACGCCCAAATGGAAAGGGTATTCTACCAAGGGACGCAACATACGGTATGCACTCATTGTGCGCTCTACATCACTTGCCTTAAGGGAAATTTTGAGATTTGTAAAGCCAAAATCCTCCAAAAGCTTAATATTGTATAATGCAGATTCTACCATTCCTTTGGGTGTCGCGCCATATTTGACTTCAAAGGGCTTTTCCAAACTGCCCGCATTCACACCAATCCGAATCGGGATTCTATGCTCTTGACACGCATTGACGACTGCTTTGATTTTATCTTTTGAGCCAATATTTCCCGGATTAATGCGCACACAATCTACCGATTCTGCCGCAACAAGGGCGAATTTATAGCGAAAATGAATGTCTGCAACCAAAGGAATAGAAATCATACTTTTAAGTGCTTTTAATGCCTTTGCGTCCTCTTCATCGCTCACTGCCACACGCACAATATCACACCCTGCAAGCTGCAAACAATCAATTTGCTTCTTTGTTGCTTGCAAATCGGCTGTTTTACTATAAGTCATACTCTGCACAGAAATAGGTGCATCTCCACCCACTAGGACATCACCTACTGCAATTTGTTTTGTTTTGTAGCGCGATTTTAAAGTGTGAGATTCCATTTTTGGCTATTGTTCTTCTTTGTCATTTTCTTCGTGTTGGTGCAAAGGTTGATTATCAATACACAACAAGGAATCTGCTACAATTGTTGTCAAATAGCCTTTAGGATTTCCATCAAAAGGAATGCTATCTAACACATCTTGCAATCCGATTTCATTTGCTAACTTTTTAATCTCCTCATCTTTGCCATATCTTTCAATATAATATTGAAAAGTCTCTTTCCAGCAAATGTCTGGTTGTGCGCCCTCTTTGCCGGGCGCATTAAGCATAAACTCGGAGAGATAAGCAATCTTTAAAATTGCAGCGATTTTATCGCGCCAATATTCAATATAAAGATAATCTTTTAAATTATCCAAAGTTGCCTTTCCATTACCTGTTGCAGCAAACCCAAAGGCAATCTTCTCATATCTTTTAAAGTCATCATAAAGCTTTTTATATTCTGGCATAGAACGTAATTCAAAGTAAGTTTCCGCCATTTTAAATGCGTCAGCTAATTTACGCTCTTTGCAGGCTTGTGCAAAATCTAGTTTAATCTGAATCGTCTTAGCCTTTTCGTCTGCAAGCGTTTTAAAGGGTGACATAGAAGCAAGCAGTTTGCAAATCTCTAATGCTTTTGTGTAATCGTTTTGATTCTCGCAAGCATTTACACGTTGTGCAATCTGGTCTCCAATGAGCATTGCACTTCTATAAATCAAAGTTTCTTTCAAAAAAGGCAATCTATCGCATAGTTTAAAATATTCTACAAAATTTTTTGCCTTATATTCTTTATCGGCTTGCACGAATTTATCGCTATTTCTAAGCAATGTCATTGCCACATCTTTTTTAGATTTAACCGTTACAAAGGGACGCAACAAGTCTTGCGCTTTGACTAAATTGCCTTGAGGATCTTGGAAAAGCAATCTCTTAGAGACTTCAAAAGATTTTTCCCAAGTTTCTTCTAGCTTAGCATAAGCCACTGTTTCTTTTAGATACGCATTTTGTTCAACTAACTTATAAGCCTCCATATAGTTTTTTGCCTCAATTGCGTCCATAAATTTAGCCACCGCTTCTTTTTGCTGCCAATAATAATCAAACTCTTCTCTCTTGCGTTGGTCTAGCATAAATGGCTCTACAACCGCAGTTGCTTCTTGTAGTTGGTCTTTTGCAAGCAAATCAATAGCTTTTGCAAGCATTTCTTTCCAAAGAGTTTCTAGTTTTGTGCGATACTCTTTTAAGGTTTGCAAAAAGATATTTTTAGACTGAATCAAGCCCAATGCACCTTTAAGGTCATTATTATTGAGTAATTCTAGCATTTCTTCTTTGGCTTCGTTGAGGTCTGCAATATCTATTGTTCCATCAGAAAATCCAAGATAAAGCAAGTTATCCTCCACTCTCATTGTTGTGATTCCACTATGTTCAAGAGCAATAGAATCACTTAAAGTATTATCGCTTAAATCAATGATGCGCAATTGTTTGTCCTTTGCCCCCACAAGAGCAAATTCCTCGCCTGCAATTGGGCGACATCGTGTAAGCCACGCTCCTTTTAAGAGATTTTCTTTGATAAACTTTTGCTCCAACACATCATAAATCAAAGTTTGCCCCTCTTTAGTTACGCAAAACAATCTTGTATTGTCTGCATAAAAAAATGCGTCTTCAATCAGTGATTCCGTCTTAATCGTGGCAACCAAATCATTTTTTACCACATCAAAAATCATTGCACTTTTGCCAAAACAACCCGCAAAAACTAGCCGTTCGTCTTGACTAAACGCAATAGAAGAAATGTAATCAGGCAAAGGAGGCATACTTAAAACCAATTGATAATTGTCGGCAGAATACAGCAACACGCGCCCATCTTCACCTCCTGTTGCCAAATAATCATCTTCGTGAGAAAAAGCAGCTTTAGAGATTGCAAGTTTTTGCCAAGTAAGCTGTGCAATAGGCGCAATCTCTGGCGTAGTAGTAACCACTACACCTTTGGTTGCCTTGACAAAACCCATAGCAATTTTGGAAGTCGTATAGGAAATAGCAACTGCTTTACTAAAATGATGTAAAGGTTCAACTTCTTTGGAAAGTTGCAATACTTTATCAATTACTTTATTTTCTTTGGAAAAAGTAGAGATATTATAAAAATTATCCATACAAATAATGGAATCCTTATCTGTTGCGACTCCAAGAACGCTACCGACTAATTTTAAACTGCTTTTTACAGGAAACATTCTGTGCTCCTTAATTGACAAAATTGTCAAATCTAAATCATAATTTATTATTATACTTTAAACTCTTTAAATTTGCGTTTTAAATTTATAACTTTCTTGATATTTCAACAAAGTGTGTAAATACGAAATTATTACCACAAACTTTACAAAGTGCAACACAATTCACATTTTATCAAGAAAGTAAAAAGAATCTTGACTAAAATTAGCAAAATTTGCGCAATTCTTTGTTATACTCAAACGACAAATTCTACATTAAAGGAATCTTTATGAAAATCACCTATACCCTAACAGACGAATCCCCAGCCCTCGCGACTTACTCCTTTTTGCCTATTGTTCAAGCATTTTTAGGAAAAGTCGGCATTGTTGTAGAGACTTCAGATATTTCTCTCTCTGCGCGCGTTTTAGCGCAATTTCCAGAAAACCTAAAAGAATCACAAAGAGTCAAAGATGCACTTACAATTTTGGGCGAACTTGTTAATCAACCCGACGCAAACCTCATCAAGACACCCA
>NZ_CATKCB010000086.1:0-5912 GCF_949747025.1 Helicobacter sp. UBA3407
AATCAAAGAGATTGCGCAAGTGGTGCAAAAAGTAATGGAATCCTAAACTAATGTGTAGTATTTGCGGAGGGAATTATGCGCTAGAGGTGGTGCAAAAGGCATCTGAAACTATGCTCCATAGGGGATTAGACGCGAAAGGGAGCTTTAGTGATGAGAATTTTTCCTTTGCACATAATCGCCTAAGCATTATTGACTTGCAATGTGAGGCGAATCAGCCCTTTACTTCGCCCTATTGTCCGCATTTTTTGCTTGTGTTTAATGGAGAGATTTATAATTATTTGGAACTAAGAGCAGAGCTAGAAAGTCTAGGAATCCCCTTTTTTACGACAAGTGATACAGAGGTTTTACTACATTCTTACGCAGTTTGGGGGGAGAAATGTTTGCAAAAATTCAATGGAGATTTTGCCTTTTGCATTTATGATAAGCGGGATTCCTCGCTTTTTTTGGCGCGAGATAGATTGGGTAATAAGCCCTTGTTCTACTCTTTTAGGGGGGATAAATTCTTTTTTGCCTCCGAGATTAAGGCGTTTTTGGCTGTGGAATCTTTTAGTTTTGATTTAGATGAGGTCGCAAAGTGGCTGCTCTTTAGTAATGGGGATTCCAAAAAGAGTATTTATCAAGGAATCTTAAATTTTCCTCCAGCGCATTTTGCACACTTGAAGCTAGGTGATAGCAGTTTAAGATTCCAAAAATATTGGGATTTTGAGCCGAATTTTGAGGCGATTAAAAGCGTTCCAAGTGATGAAAAGACTCTACAAAACGCGCTAGAGGAGTTGGAATCTTTGCTTTTTGATGCGACAAAGATTCGTTTGCGCTCTGATGTTCCGCTTGCTCTTTGCGTTTCAGGCGGGGTGGATAGCTCCATCTTGGCGCATTTTATTGCACGAGAAAAGATAGATTGTCGCTATTTTGGGCTGAACTTTAAGGACAATACGCAAGGTGATGAGAGTGCGCATATCAAGCGACTTGCAGAGGATTTAAAGATTCCAATCCATTTTGTTTCTCCGAGTTTGGATTCTATTGCAGAGGAATTGCAAAGTTTGTGCTATACGCAAGATGAGATTTTTCGCAGTTTTTCAATCTATTCGCAATATTTGCTTTTTAAATCTATTGCTCCTTATTGCAAGGTCGTCTTAGATGGGCAGGGGGCTGATGAACTTTTTGGCGGGTATTATCATTATGTGGGACGCTATATTTTTAGCGATTTTAGCGAGTTTGAGAATCGCATTCAACTCTATGGAAATGCTGCATTTAGGGAATACAACTTCGGGCTTAAATGTGCGTTGAATACAAATTTAAAGTTAAAATTATTTGCAGAGGATAATGCAAAGGACATAGAGAAAATGCGAGATTTTGGGCTTCCGATTCCGACTTTGGAAAACCTTTTGGAGAGATTTTTGCCCGATTTTTCTCAAGGGCTTTGGCTAGATACGATTAGCTTTAATCTCCCCAATCTCCTGCGCTATGAAGATAGAAATGCGATGGCATTTGGGATTGAAAATCGCACGCCTTTTACAGATTTTCGTGTGGTGGAATTTGCCTTTAGGATTTCGGAATCTTTTAAAATATCCAAGGGATATAGCAAATTTATTTTGCGTTTGCTTTTAGAGAAATTGGGAAGTAAGGAGTTGGCTTGGCGGAGAGACAAAATAGGGTTTAGTGCGCCCGAATTTTGCTTAATGCAAACTTTAGGATATAATGCAAGCTCTCTTTTTGATATTCGTTTGGTAATTTTTGAGACTTTAAAGGGTAGATTATGATTTGGATTGATGTCGCAACCCCCAAATATGCAATGTTTTTTAGCGTGATGATTAAAGAATTACAAAAAAGAGGGCATAAAGTGTTTGTAACTACGCGCTACGCGCCTCATTATACAGAGGCTAAGGAGATTTTAGAACTACACAAGATTCCACATACCGTGCTTGGAGAATATGGCGGGGCAACTTTGCTAGAAAAGTTTCAAGCAAGAATATTCCGACAAAAAGAGATTTTGGATTTATTTAAAGTGCAGGGCGTTCCTAGATTACTAATCTGTGGTGCAGTGGTAGATAGCGTGCAAGTAGCGTATGGAATCGGGATTCCGGTGGTGAATATTTATGATACACCTGCATTTACAAAACCCGGCGATGAAGAATGCCCGCGTGAATTAACCGCAGTTGCAAGGCTTACTTTGCCTTTTTCTAAGCTTTTTTTCTATCCATTTATTTTTCCAAAAGAGCTTATGTTACGTTTCGCACTAGATGAATCCCAAATCGTGCCTTATCCTTTTATTGATGTAGCTTTGTGGATAAATGCGATTCAAAAGGAATCTAAAAATGACTTTAGAATCCGCTATGGGCTAGACACGACAAAACCCACGATTCTTGTGCGTGAAGAGGAATACAAAGCCCATTATGTTAAAGAGCAAATCCCTGTGATTTATCAAGTGATTCCTTTGCTTAAAAAAGCAATCAATGCGAATATTGTGATTATGCCAAGATATGAAAAAGACAGGTTAAAAAGGGATTTTGGAGGAATCGCGACCATTTTGGAGGAGAAGCTAAAGCCAGAGGAATTTTATCCTTTCATTGATTTATTTATCGGTGGAGGAGGAACGATGAATCTTGAGGCGGTTTGCTATGGGATTCCAACTATCTCTACACGTTCTCTTTGGCTGATTCACGACCAATATTTGATTAAACACAAACTAATGTTTTGGAGTCAAGATTGTGAGGAAATTTTAAAAATTGCTCAAGAAATGTTAGGTAAAAAAATAGAATCGCAAAGTTACTTTGTGCAAGGAGAATGCAATTTTAACGCAATCCTTGATACAATAGAATGTAGAATCTTAAAGGAGAAAAAATGTTAGGTGTAGCTTTACTTGGTTGTGGGAGAATCGCA
The DNA here is from genome assembly GCF_949747025.1 of Helicobacter sp. UBA3407. Classification (NCBI taxonomy): domain Bacteria; kingdom Pseudomonadati; phylum Campylobacterota; class Epsilonproteobacteria; order Campylobacterales; family Helicobacteraceae; genus Helicobacter; species Helicobacter sp. UBA3407. Next base: position 2,881 of record NZ_CATKCB010000086.1, read on the forward strand.
GTGCGCCACGCGCAACTTTTAAGCAGCAGCGAAATTGCAGGAGCTAAGCTTGTAGCCGTGTGTGATATTGATAAAGTCCGTGCGGAAGCTTTTGGGATAAAATACAATGTGCCTTATTTTGTAGATTTAGATTCTATGATGAAAGAGTGTGGCGATAAAATTGATGTAGTCTCTATTCTCACACCAAGTGGCAAACACGCGCAAAATACCCTAGAGGTCGCACCTTATCAAAAACATATTATCGTAGAAAAGCCTATGGCTTTGACTTTGGAGGACGCTGATAAAATGATAGAATCTTGCGATAAATTTGGGATTCGTCTTTTTGTTGTGAAGCAGAATCGCTACAATTTACCCGTGCAAAAATTACGTGAGGCATTGGAATCTGGGCGGTTTGGTAAAATCGTAATGGGCAGTGTGCGGGTGCGTTGGTGTCGGGATAATGCGTATTATAAGCAAGATTCGTGGCGTGGCACTTGGGCGCAAGATGGAGGAGTATTTACCAATCAGGCGAGTCATCATATTGATTTGCTGGAATGGATGCTAGGTGATGTGGAAAGTGTGTTTGCAAAAAGTCGCATTGCATTAAGCGACATAGAGACAGAGGATACAGGGGTTGCGGTGTTGAAGTTTAAGAATGGGGCTTTGGGTGTGATTGAGGCGACGACTGCTACGCGTCCAAAAGATTTGGAGGGTAGTCTTTCTATACTCGGAGAGCTTGGAAGCGTAGAGATTGGTGGATTTGCTGTCAATGAAATCAAGCATTGGAATTTTACAAACGCAATGGAATCAGACAAGGAAGTAATGGAAAAATATTCCGTCAATCCCCCAAATGTCTATGGATTTGGGCATAAGGAGTATTATTTGCATGTGGTAGATTCTATCTTAAATGGCACAAAGGCTTTGGTTGATGGACTAGAGGGACGTAAAAGCTTAGAACTCATTATCGCAATGTATGAATCCGTAGAGACAGGCAAGGAAGTGTTTTTGAGATTCCACCCAGAGAAATGTAGATTAGGACATAAGGAATGAAAAAAATCGTGTTTTTAGGCGCAAAAGAAATTGGCAAACAATGTTTGCAAGAATTGTTTGCTAGGCAAGACACGTTAGATTTTGCGCTTGTCGCAGTGGGGACATCTCCTAGAGGACAAGCGGTAAAGGAGTTTTGCATACAACATAAAATCCCACTCCTTACAGATTTAAACGGGCTTTTTGAGCTAGATTTTGATATACTTTTTTCTGTGCAGTATCACCAAATCTTAAAACCACAGCATATTTTTTGCGCTAAAGAGATTGCTTTAAATCTCCACCTAGCACCTTTGCCAGAATATAGAGGGTGCAATCAATTTTCTTTTGCTATTTTAAATGAAGATAAAGAGTTTGGTGTAACAATACATCAAATGGACGAAGGGATTGATAATGGTGCGATTGCTTTTCAAAAGAGGTTTAAAATCCCTAAAAACTGCTTCGTAGAGGAGCTAGTAGAGTTGGCAAATACTTATGGAGTAGAGCTATTTTCTGAAAATTTAGAAAAAATGATTAAAGGAGATTATCGGCTAATCCCTCAAGATTCCATTTTCTCGCCTCGTAGAGAGTTTCATAAAAGAATAGAAATAGAAAGCTTAAAGCACATCAGGCTAGAATCTTGCGGGGGGGGGGGCTTTAATTGAAAAAATCATTCGTGCCACTGCAATGCCCGGATTTGAACCGCCCTATTGTTTCATCGGGGGCAGGAAATTTTACTTTATACGAGAGCAAAATAAGGGAGGTGAAAATGGGGGCTGATGTCAAGATTGTAGAGCCTTGTAATCTCTATGAATGTGAGCTTGGAGATGAGGTGTTTGTGGGTCCTTTTGTAGAGATTCAAAGAGGGGTGAAAGTGGGTGCAAAGAGTAGAATCCAAAGCCATAGTTTTATTTGCTCACTTGTGGATATAGGAGAGAATTGCTTCATAGGACACGGAGTAATGTTTGTCAATGATTTATTTAAAGAGGGCAAGCCAGCAGGTGGGGATTCTACAAAATATAAAGAAACAAAAATTGGGAATTGTGTAAGCATAGGCTCAAATGCTACGATTCTACCTGTGGAGATTTGCGATGATGTCGTGATTGGCGCAGGAAGCGTGGTTACAAAAAATATTGTTAAAAGCGGAATCTATGCAGGGAATCCCGCGCAATTAATTCGGGAATTATAAAAGGAAAAAAAGATGGGATTTGAAGAGATTACAAGCAAAATAGAATCGTATCGTGAGCATCTAAAGCAAAAGACAACTTTGATAGAAGTCATAGATTATGGCGCAGGGAAGCCAGAGGAAAAGCGCACAAAGGAACAAATGGAAGCAGGCGTTTGCGTTGAAGTTCCACTTTGTGAATTGGCAAAGATTGGTGTCAAACGCGAAAAAGCGGAAGTAATTTTTGAGATTTTTAAGAGTTTATTGCCGCAAAAAATCTTAGAGCTTGGCACTTGTTTGGGATTCTCTAGCTCTTATATGGCTTCATTCGCGCCAAATGCTCAAATTTGGAGCATTGAGGGAAGCCCAAATGTCGCACAAATTGCTAAAGAAAATCATCAGCATTTTGCTTTAAAAAATATTGAAGTGTTGGTTGGACGCTTTGATTTGATGCTGCCAAATCTCTTAGAAAAAATCAAGCCCATTGACTTTGCTTTCATTGATGGACACCATAATAAAGAAGCCACAATAGCCTATTACAAGCAAATTTTGCCTTTTGTGGTGGGGGGGGGTATTATGTTATTTGATGATATTGCTTGGAGTAGCGGAATGCAAGAGGCTTGGAGGGAGATTTTGGAATCCCATTGCTACACAAAAGCGCAAGAGTTTGGAGAGACTTGGAAGATGGGGGCATTATGGCTATAAAATTTTTAGACTTAAAAAAACAATATTTGGACATAAAAGGCGAAATAGAAACTGCAATTTCAAATGTAGTGGAGAGTAGCGCATTTGTGGGTGGCAGTGAGGTGAGTGCATTTGAGGAGGAGTTTTCGGAGTTTTTAGGCGGAAGTGTGCGCACTCTAGG
>NZ_CATKCB010000087.1:0-12556 GCF_949747025.1 Helicobacter sp. UBA3407
GATTTGGGCGAGGAGATGGATTTGGGTGGCGATTCTAGTGCCGGTGAGGATTTGGACTTTAGTGATTTGCAAGCAGAGCTTGATAATATTGAAGTCGCGGAGGATTCTAAAGAGGAATCTTTGGAATCTCAAGGCGAGGATTTTGATGTGCAGTTAGAAGGCTTAGGTGGCGATGATATTAAGGGCAATAGTGCGGATTTTGCAGAAACAAGCGAAGAAGGAGAAGCAGATTTAGACTTGGATTTGGATTTTGATAACGAAACAAAAGAAGCGGAAAGCCTAGAAAATGCAGAATCGGATTTGTTGGCAGATGAAGATTTGGGGTTGCCTGTACTTGATGAGGAAATGGGCGATGAAAAAGCGGTAGAGACAACAGAGGAAATAGCGCAAGATATGGGCGAGGAAAGTGCGGATTCTAATGCCTCCGGACTGGATATAGGAGAATTGGGGGATTTAGAATCTAGCTCTAATGATGTATTGGATTCCGACTTTGGAGACTTGGATTTATCCACGGATTCAGGAGATTCATTGGCTGATTTATCTGCGGAAGCTTCAGAATCCACAGAAGAGGATTTAGGTGATTTAAATTTAGAATCTCAAGAGCAAACGCAAGAGGAACTAGACCTTGATATGGGGGCAGAATCTGAAATTGCAGCACAAACCAATGAAACGGAATCAGAGAATGCGGAGGATTCCATAGCAGAGGATTTAAGCGAGAATTTGGAAGCGGATTTGACAGGAGATTTAGATTTGCCTTTAGAGGAGGAATCAAAGACAGAGCCTGCCGCGTTAGAAAGCGGCTTAGACGAATTTGATAGCTTAAGCGTAGAGGGAATGAGCGAAGCTTTGGGAGAACCTATTGCAAAAGCCCCAAATCTCACTCCAATCGTGCCAAATGCAAGTGTGGCAGAGGATTCCACATTGCCAAGCAATATTCAAGCAAATTCGCTAGAATCTCTCATTGGCGCATTGCAAGCCTTGCAGTCCCAAAATCTAAAAGATTTGCTAAGCGGTGCGTCTATTAGTATTAATATTCAATTTCCTAAAAAAGACTAAATGTTTATGAAATACAAAGGAGCGATTCTCATTCTTTCTGGTCCTAGCGGGGCAGGAAAAAGCTCATTATATAAAATTTTAGCACAAGAGTTTCCTAGCCATTATTTTTCTATTTCCTCTACTACACGCAAGAAACGTGAGGGCGAAATAGAAGGAGTGCATTATTATTTTATTGAAAAAGATGTCTTTGAAAATGGAATCCAAAAGGGAGAATTTTTAGAGTGGGCGCAAGTGCATGGAAATTATTATGGCACTTCTAAAACGCAAGTTTTAAAGGCGTTACAAGAGGATAAGCTTGTGATTTTTGACATTGATGTGCAAGGACAAGCAAATCTTAAAAAAATTTTTCCAAATCAAACGACAAGCGTGTTTATCACAACACCAAGTAAAAGCATTTTGAAAGAGCGTTTGAGCGGGCGCGGAAGTGATAGTGCAGAGGTGATTCAAAAGCGATTAGAAAATGCGCTAGATGAAGTGGAAAGCCTCCATAATTTTGATTTTTTAATCATTAATGAAAACCTAGAGGAATCCGCTAAGCAACTTGTTTGTATTGCAAGAAGTGCATTTTGCAAGGCAAGTTTATATCAGCTTCAACCTTTATTGCAAAATTGGAAAAAATAGAATTTTCCCTCAAATTTTTAAGTCATAAAACGCTAGAATTACGAAATTTTAACCCAAAATTGCAAGAAGGATTTTATGCCAAAACGAAATGACATTCAAACAATTCTATTGATTGGTTCAGGACCAATCGTCATCGGGCAGGCGTGCGAGTTTGATTATTCAGGCACACAAGCTGCAAAAACACTCAAAGAGTTAGGTTATAAAGTCGTGCTGATTAACTCCAATCCAGCAACGATTATGACAGACCCAGAGTTTGCAGACCGCACTTTCATTGAACCAATTACTGAAGAGGTGGTTGCAGATATTATTAAAAAAGAAAAAGTAGATGCGATTTTGCCTACTATGGGCGGACAAACAGCACTAAATATCGCAATGAGTATGTTTGAAAAAGGAATGCTTCAAGGAGTGCAATTTCTTGGTGCAAAACCCGAAGCAATTAAAAAAGGTGAGGATAGGCAGGCGTTTAAAGAGGCAATGCTAAAAATCGGTATGGATTTGCCAAAATCTCGTTATGCCTACACACTTGAAGAGGCGTTAGATGCTGCAAGAGAGATAGGATTCCCACTTATTATTCGTGCAAGTTATACCTTAGCGGGAGGTGGAAGCGGTGTCGCTTATAATATTGACGAATTTAAGAATCTAGCGCAAAATGGTTTAGAAATTAGCCCTATTGGTGAGATTTTGGTTGAAGAATCCTTGTTGGGTTGGAAAGAATACGAAATGGAGGTGATTCGTGATAGAGCGGATAATTGCATTATCGTATGTAGCATTGAGAATTTAGACCCAATGGGAGTGCATACAGGGGATTCTATCACGATTGCCCCAGCATTGACGCTGACAGATAAGGAATATCAAAGAATGCGTGATGCCTCCTTTGCTATTTTGCGCGAAATTGGTGTGGATACAGGCGGGAGCAATGTGCAATTTGCCATTAATCCTAGCAGCGGCAGAATGACCGTGATTGAGATGAACCCCCGCGTTTCGCGCTCTTCCGCGCTTGCTTCTAAGGCAACAGGTTATCCAATCGCCAAGGTTGCTACCTTGCTTGCAGTAGGTTTTACTTTAGACGAAATCAAAAACGACATTACAGGCACGCCTGCAAGCTTTGAACCTAGTATTGATTATATTGTAACAAAGATTCCTCGTTTTACCTTTGAGAAATTTCCACAAGCAGATTCTACCCTGACAACTTCTATGAAATCCATTGGTGAAGTTATGGCGATTGGCACAACTTTCAAAGAATCCTTGCAAAAAGCACTCAATAGCTTAGAAACAGGAATCTTTGGCTTTACGCCCAAAAGCAGTGATTTAAACGAGATTCAACGCGAAGTGCGACGCCCAAATGCCGAGAGATTGCTTTATATTGCCGACGCGTTTCGTCGCGGAATCAGTGTAGAAGAAGTGCAAAAATGGTGCAAAGTAGATTCCTATTTTCTCAATCAAATTGCAGAAATCATTGCGCTAGAGCAACAAATTTCTTTTGAAAGACTTAACAATGCAAATTTCTTAAGAAAAGTCAAACAATATGGCTTTAGTGATAAAATGCTTGCTTTTTTAGTTAATAAAACCGAATCCCTAGAATTGCGCGAAGAGGATATTTATGCTTTGAGGCAAAAGGCAAAGATTGGTTTAAGTTACAATGAAGTAGATACTTGCGCGGCAGAGTTTGCTACCCAAACCGCATATTTGTATTCTACGATTCCTTTTGAGTGTGAGTTGAGTCCAGAGGTTCCACAAAGCAATAAGAAAAAAGTGCTCATCATCGGTGGAGGACCCAATCGCATTGGACAAGGAATAGAGTTTGATTATGCTTGCGTGCATGCAAGTTTCGCTTTGCGTGATATGGGCATTCAAAGCATTATGTATAATTGTAATCCCGAGACCGTTAGCACGGATTACGACACTAGCGACACCCTCTACTTTGAGCCAATCACCTTTGAGCACGTGCGCAGTGTGATTGAGCGTGAGAAACCAGATGGAATCATCGTGCATTTTGGTGGGCAGACACCTCTGAAACTCGCTAAGAAGCTTACGACAATTGGTGCTAAAATCATCGGCACAAGTGCAAAAACTATTGATATTGCAGAGGATAGAGAAAAATTTGCAAAATTTGTGGAAGAAAATGGACTCATTCAACCTAAGAATGGCACAGCCTATACGAAAGAAGAAGCAATTAATATCGCCCAAGACATAGGATTCCCTGTGCTTGTGCGTCCTAGCTATGTGTTAGGCGGACGCGCAATGCGGATTGTTTATAATATGAACGAATTGCAAGATTATATGAGTGAGGCGGTGAGCGTCAGCGAGGATAGCCCTGTGCTCATTGACAAATTTTTAAATAATGCCATTGAATTAGATGTGGATATTATTTGTGATGGCAAGGAAGTTTATATTGCGGGAATTATGCAGCACATTGAAGAGGCAGGAATCCATAGCGGTGATTCTGCCTGTTCATTGCCTACAATTAGCTTATCAGAGGAGCGCATAAGAGAGGTTGAGGAAACAACTGCAAGGATTGCTAGAAATCTAGGAGTAGTGGGACTAATGAATACACAATACGCAATCTTTGAAAATACACTTTATCTTATTGAAGTCAATCCCCGCGCAAGTCGCACCGTGCCATTTGTAAGCAAAGCGACCGGGATTCCGCTTGCAAAGGTTGCCACTGATGTAATGGTAAATGGAGATTTGAAATCTGCACTTGCGCGTTATGATAAATTCCAAAAAACAGAGTTTAAAAATGGTTTATATAAACCCAAAACCCCTAAACATATTGCAGTCAAAGAATCTGTTTTTCCATTTAATAAGTTAAGCGGTGCGGTGATGGTGCTAGGACCAGAAATGCGCTCAACAGGTGAAGTTATGGGGATTAGCGAGAGTTTTGGGTTAAGTTTTGCCAAAAGTCAGTTGGCTTGCAAAAATTCACTTCCTACAAAAGGAAAAATTTTTATTTCTCTTCGTAGTCTTGATAAGTCTCAAGCGGTTTCGCTTGCAAAAGATTTGCAACATTTTGATTTTCATCTTTGTGCGACAAAAGGCACAGCAGAGATTCTAAAAAATGCTGGAATTGCTTGCGAGGAGGCATTAAAGATTAGCGAAGGGCGTCCAAATATTGGTGATATGTTCGCTAATGGGGAAATTGCTTTGGCGATTAACACAAGTGATGAAACTTCAAGCAAGGACGACACAGACAAAATCCGCACTCAAGTTTTGCGCCATAATGTGCCTTATTTTACGACGATTGAAGCTGCACGCGTGGCGGTTTGTGCGATTAGTGAGTTAAAATCTCATAATCCAAATCTGGCAAAAGCGATTCAGGATTACTTGGCGCAATGATGAGTAAAATGTGAATAAGGATTATAGCCAATGGATTTTTTCACAGATTGTGAGGTTGCACCAATCTTTTTAGCCCAAAGCGATACGACAGCAGGATTTTTGTGTGCTGATTTTGTGAAGCTCAATGCAATTAAAGGACGTTTAAAAAGTCAAAATACGCTTTTAACCTTAGATTCTTTTTGTAAGCTTAAAAATCTTGTGAGGATTCCTGAAAAATATAAAAATAGAGTGCGCAGGAGCACAAAAAATACTTTTATTTATAGTGGCAAACACGCCTTATTAAGAGAAGGTAGCGAGAATACAAAACTTGCGATTCGTGTTATCAAGCCTCATAGATTGCAAGAGACTTCCCACGCAGATTTTTTGCGATTCTTCCCCTTTTTGTATTCTAGCTCTGCTAATGCACATCATCAAATGTTTCATTTAGATTTTGCGTTGCAAAAGGCGGATATGGTGATTTTAGATAAGCGAGGTTTAGCGGAATCTCAACCTTCTAAAATCTATAAAATCTCAAATTTTAATCTTAAATGTATTAGGTGAATCTATGAAATTTGTCTCTTCTGTGCTTGTAAGTTTTATGCTAGTTTTTTTGCTTTTTGCTGTTTTTTGGGCAACAATTTTTAGTGGATATATTCAATACTATGGAATCAAAGTATTTTTTAATCCATTTTTTTTCAATGTTTTTAATATTTACGCATTTATCTTTTTTGTTGCTATTTTTGGAATCGGTTTTGTGATTCCGTTTGTGGATAAAGTATTCAAGTTTTTGTTTGTCGTCCTTTTGGGTTGTGCGATTTTGCTTTTTATCCCAAACTTTGGGCGTGCAATGGGGGAAATTTTTTTGGCAAAAGATTATACCTTGAATATTCAAGGAGAAATGAGAAATATTCACGGGCTTTATGAGGATAGGCATTATATTGTTTATTTGAGTGAGGATTCAGAGGATTTTGAGACACGCAAGCGGAATCTCGTGTATTACGAGAAGCCTAATGCAGAATAAAAGGTGTGTCTTGATAGACGGCAAAGTTAAGCCAATTTGAAAACAGCACGCTCGCAGAGGAACGCCAAATAAATAGAGGATTGTTTGCCTCATCATAATAATGGGAGGGCGGGGTAATCTCTAAACCTTGATTTAAGTCGCGTTTGTATTCTAAATCCAAAGTTTTTTTAGAGTATTCGGGGTGTCCTAAAATAAAAAAGTCTTTTTCATCTTTAAGTGCAGCAATCCCGCTACGCTTTCCCTCAAGCAGAATTTTCAGATTCTTATTTGCGCGCACTTGTGCTTCATTGATGCCAGAATGTCGCGAATGTGGAATCTTGACAATCTCATCTAAACCATTTAAGAGCAAGTCTTTTTCTACCCAATAGTGGTCAAATATGCCAAAAAGTTTAGAATCTAGCGGGACTTTTTGGATTTTGTGGAAATAATGTAATCCTGCCATTGCTCCCCAACAAAGATAGAGGGTGCTTGTGCAATTTGTTTTTAAAAAATCCATTACGCGTGTAAATTCTTTCCAATATTTTACCTCTTCAAATTCCAAATGTTCAATCGGCGCACCTGTAACAATCGCACCATCAAATTTGCGATTCTTAATCGTTTCAAAATTAACATAGAATCGCTCTAGGTGCGATTTTGGCGTATTTTTACCAATGTAGCTTGCGGTAGAGAGTAGGGTAATATTGACTTGCAAGGGAGAATTTGCAAGGAGCGAGAGAATCTGATTTTCTGTTTCTATTTTGGTAGGCATAAGGTTAAAAATCAGCACTTCCAAAGTGCGAATATCTTGAGATTTCGCGTGATTGCAGCCCATAATGAACGCATTTTGTTTGAGAAGTGAAAAGGCTGGAATGTCCTCTGGAATGACTAATGGCATAAAATTTCCTTATTTTTCTAATGCTTGTTTTAAATCCGCAATTAAGTCTTGCGGGGATTCCAAACCAATGCTTAAACGAATCGTGCAAGGTGTAATCCCAGCGGATTTTAACTCGGCTTCGCTTAATTGTGAATGGGTTGTGGAAGCAGGGTGAATCACAAGAGATTTAGAATCCCCTATATTCGCGACAATCGCAAAGATTTCTAATGCGTTACAGACTTTTTTAGCCTCTTCAAAGCTACTCACTTCAAAACTCAAAAGCCCGCTTGCGTTAGAATCTGTGAAGTATTTTCGCAACAAAGAATGGTAAGGATTGTTTTCTAAGCTGGGATAGAATACATTTTTGACTTTTGGGTGAGTTTGGAGGAATCGCGCAACTTCTAGTGCGTTTTGGCTATGCTTTTTGATTCGCAATTCTAATGTTTCTAACCCTTGTAGGATAATCCACGCATTTTGCGGTGAAAGTGTTGCGCCAATATTTCTTAGCCATTCGGTGATTAATCGGATTCCAAAGATTGGCAACGCATTTGCTAAAGTAGCATAAACAAGTCCGTGATAGCTTTCATCTGGGGTATTAAAAGCGGGGTAGCGAGGGTTATTGACAAGCAAATCATTTAATTCTTTGCGTTCAATCACAGCTCCGCCTAGTGCGCTTCCTTGACCATTGACATATTTGCTTAGGGAATAAACTGCGACATCTACTCCAAAATCAAAAGGCTTGTGCAAAAATGCAGTAGCGACGGTGTTGTCGCAAATCGTTACGATTCCATATTTTTGGGCGATTTTGGTGATTTTTTCTACATCTGCAATAGAAATTTGTGGATTGGAGAGACTCTCAAAGAAAATCACCTTGGTTGTCTCGTCAATCACATTTTCCAAAGTACCCTCAATATCGTCAATATCAAATACTTTAGAATGAATGCCGAATCTCTTTAGGGTATGCACGATAAGCGTTTGTGTGCCACCATAGATTTTATTGGAATACACAATGCTATCACCATTTTGTGCGAGATTAGCAAGTGCATAAAAAATGGCAGCAGTTCCGCTAGCCGCAGCAACTCCAAATGCGCCACCCTCCACAGCAGCAAGGCGGTCTCCTAGTATTTTGTAAGTAGGATTTGTCAATCGGGAGTAAATATTGCCTAATTCTTGTAAGCCAAATCTTGCCGCTGCTTGCTCCAAAGTCTCAAAGCTATAAGCGGTATTTTGATAGATTGGCACGCTTAAAGTGCGCTGTGTATCGTAAGTATAGCCTGCGTGCAATGCGAGTGTTTCTTGTGTGTAATTGTTGTGCAATAAATTTGCCATTTTGTTTTCCTTTATTAAAATTTCGCGGAATTATAACATAAAATTTAGAAAATACAATATGTATTTATAAATTTATTGCAATTTTTAAAATCTTGCAAAATAAAATACTACTAATAAAAAAGTGGAACGATACTTGCTTTACTCTTTGCAAAATACTTTTTTAGATAAAGGATTACAAATGTTACGTTCATTATGGTCAGGTGTAAGTGGTATGCAAGCACATCAAATTGCTCTTGATGTGGAATCCAATAATATTGCAAATGTGAATACAAACGGCTTTAAGTATTCTCGTGCGGATTTTTCTACAATGGTTAGTCAAACTCGCCGTTCTGCTACGATTCCTTATGCAGGATATGGAGGGGTAAATGATTATTCCGTAGGGCTTGGAACAAGCATTAACACAACAACAAAAGTCTTTGAACAAGGTTCTTTGCAAAACACAGATAGGAAAGCAGACTTAGCTTTAAGCGGAAATGGTCTGTTTGTCGTTAGCAACAATGGTGGTTATACAAAAATGTATACCCGTGATGGCGCATTCTCTTTTGATGCAGTAGGAAATCTTGTAACTACAAGTGGATTTATTGTGCAAGGTTGGTTAAGAGACCTTTCTAAGCTAGATTGCGCGTGCGGAAGTGGCGAACTCAATAGAGTAGATTCCACAGGTCCTATTAAAAACATCACGATTGACCCTCGTATGACTGTGCCCGCCAAAGCTACAAGTAATGTAACTGGTAATATCAACCTCACAAGTGGTAGAAAAACAGAAAATATCACTTGTCCAAGCCCGCTAGATAGCTCTGCAGCAAACAACTATATTGCGGGTGGATTAGATAGAATCTATGATTCAAACGATAAACAACTTGAAGTGGAGCAAGATATGGGAGTAATGTTTGATGCAAGTGGAGAAGCCTTAATGCTGCAAGAAGGGCAAGGGATTTGGGTAAGCTATCAAACTGCAACCTCAAACCGCATAATGCTTGACCCCAATCCTGCTGCTGGTCCTGTTACAACCACTGTTACAATCAATGGACAAACCATTACTTGGACAAATGACGCAAGCGTCTCTGGTTCTTCTCATCTTTTGGCTGCACAAGTTGCAATTAACAATTTAAAAGACAAAACTGGTGTAGAAGCACTCACGCAAAATGGAATGTTAATCTTACAAAACCTCAACCAACTAGATGGTGATGGCTCTAACAAAAACATTCGTGCAAGCGGATTTGATAATGGAATCTTTGCAAATGGAGGATTTACAGATGCTCAAGGTAACTTGTTACCACAAGCAGATTCTCAAACCGTAACGACTGCATTTAAATATATCTATACAACGCAAACCGATGCGGATTCTGCTTCTGGACAATTCCGCACCACAGAGGATTTGCGTGCTGTAATGCAACAAGATGCAAATAAAATCAAGGCTTTTGGTGGAGATTCTGCAGCTGCAGCAGCTGGTATTGCAGCAGGCTTTGGTCAAAGCAGTTATAGTGTCAGTGTGATTTTGAATAATTCAGGACAATTTGAAATCAACAACAAACAAGATGGAATCGCAAATGGTGGTAATTGGGGTGCTTATGATAACCTTAATATCTTTGTTTCAGCATACAACGACACACTCAACACAACTAATGTGCTTTTCAAGAATCAAATGAAAGGAATGAATACAGGAGTGCTAGTAGAGGGCGGAAATGTAACTAGCACCGGTGGATTTAGAATGGCAAATTTTGGGCAAACTGTGGAAATTTTTGATAGCCTTGGAAACAAACACGAGTTTCAGATTGAATATACTAAGGTGCAAGGAAACCAATGGAATTGGCGTGTTATCGTGCCAGAACCAGCAGAGCTACTTGGAGCAACTGCACAGCGTCCAAATATCTTAGAAGGTGGAAATGTAACCTTTGGTGAGCAAGGAGAATTGCTAGGATTCAACCCTTCTACAATTCAGTTTAAGCCAAACAATGGCGCAAAATTCCCACAAGCTATTAATCTAAACTTTGGAGCAGGTGGTGGATATGATGGATTGACAAGCACTGCAAAAGAATCTGAAGCAAAGAAAATGATAGGAGATGGTTATGCGTCAGGAACACTCAAAGATTTCTACTTTGACCAAACCGGAACGATGATAGGTGTTTTTGACAATGGACGAAATTTTGCCCTAGCACAAGTGGCTGTAGCAACTTTTGCTAACTATGAAGGCTTGCAAGGAACAGAAAACAATCTTTATGCAGAATCCCCAAACTCTGGCGATCCAACATTTGGTCCAGCAGGGACAGGCGGGCGAGCTAATATTCAAGCCTCTAAGCTAGAGATGAGTAACACGGATTTAAGTAGAGGTTTAACACAACTTATTGTTGTGCAACGCGGATTCCAAGCAAACTCTAAATCTGTAACGACTTCTGACCAAATCTTGAACACTTTGCTCCAGCTTAAACAATAATCCTTAATCTTTCGTGTAGGCTTTTGCCTACACATTTTCTTTTGCTTTGCTATTGTAAGCAAAGCGACGAGAACTCCTCACACAAATAATCTTTGTCTCTCATTCGGGATAAAAGTTTAAATTATATTTTAATTTTTATTATAAATATTTTAGATACAATTTAAATTTTAATTTAGCAACACAAGGAATGAAGATGTGGGACAAACTTTCTGTGGGGAAGAAATTTTCCTGTATTCAGTCGCTCATTGCGTTGATTATCACAATACCGCTTGTATTATTTATCTCGCATACTATGAGCAAATTTTCTCAAGAGCAAATGGCGGCACAAATCAAACAAACTGCCACAATCGTAGAGGGTAACTTCCAAGTTATTGCCGACCAAATTATTAGTGAAACGGATTCTACATTGAAACTTTTTGAAAATAATTTGGCAACACTTTATGGGGGACAAGGGCGTAATAGTTATAGAATCGGGGAAACTATCAGAAATGGTAATTTGAATGTGCCAAGCTTCTATTATAATGGAATTAATCTTGTAGGCAATACGGAGCTAGTGGATAACTTTTCTAATTTAACCGGAGGTGTGGCAACAATTTTTGTCAAAGATGGGAATGATTTTGTTAGGATAACAACTTCTTTGAAAGACCAACAAGGTAATCGTATGATTAATACTACACTAGGAATCTCTCACCCAGCTTATGCAGAAATGACAAAAAGCAACCCAAAGATTTTTTATGGCAAGGTGCATTTGGGTGGAAAGGACTATATGTCTGTTTATAAACCGATTCTTGGTGCAAGTGGAGAGATTTTGGGAATTTTATTTATTGCTTATGATTTAACAAATTCCTATCAACTCATTACACAAAAATTAAGCAGAATCCCTATTGGAAAAAACGGAAAAATCGTCATTTTTGATAAAACACAGGATAAATTTATATTTGGGCACGAGGGAAATCCAAGTAAATTCGCTCATCTTACAAACATCAAACCAGAGACAGAAATTTTTTACAAACACCAAAATAATAGCAAAGAATATTATGGCTATATAGATTATAATCCGCAATTGAATGTTTATATTTTGATTGAGGCATTAATAAGTGATTTTACAGAGGCAAACAACAAGATAGAATTTCTCATAATTGCTGGAATTATTCTTTTGTTTTTTGTGATTTTGCTTGCTTCTTTTGTGATTATCAAATTTTCTTTGCTTAGTCGTGTCAATGGTATTTCTGTTTTACTCTTTGATTTTTTGAAATACCTAAACCACGAGACGCCAAATCCTCCTCTGCTCACAAAACCAAAAGCAGAAGATGAGATTGGGGCAATGCGAATCGCAATCAATCAAAATATCCAAAGAATCCAAAGAGGTTTGGCAGAAGACGAGCAAGCTGTGCAGCAATCTATTGAGGTTGCAAAATCCATTGAGGAAGGAGATTTCACTGCAAGAATCGTAGAGAATCCTCACAATCCACAACTGATAGAATTAAAGAATGTATTAAATGCAATGTTAGATGTCTTACAACATAAAATTGGTAGCGATATGAATGAGATTTCACGCGTCTTTGAAAGCTATATTGCTTTGGATTTTACGACCGCTGTTGTCAATGCACAAGGAAGTGTAGAAACCACTACAAATGCTTTGGGTGAGAGCATTAAAGAAATGCTGCACACTTCGTCAGGCTTTGCCAAGGAGCTAGAAGCAAGTGCAAAAGATTTGAATCAAGCAATAAGAAACCTTACTGAAGGCTCACATAATCAGGCAGCTGCATTGGGGCAATCCGCTGCGGCTGTGGAGGAAATTTCAAGCTCTATGCACAATGTAAGCGACAAAACTGCAGAGGTTACAAGACAAGCAGAGGATATTAAAAGTATCGTGAATGTGATTAAAGACATTGCAGACCAAACAAATTTGCTTGCTCTTAATGCA
>NZ_CATKCB010000088.1:0-2946 GCF_949747025.1 Helicobacter sp. UBA3407
ACAAGTTAATTCTTAAAACGCGTTATAATTCCATCGACTTTAAGTCGTAGCAAAATGCAAGAAGGAATCCTAATGGCAAAAACAAAGGAAATAGAATTTGCTTTTTCAATCTTGAGTGAATTATTAGATGAGGTTGCGCCAAATATTAAACCTACTTTTATCGCACTAAAAGACAATCCAAGCTTTTTATTTAAAGCAGAATCCAATCTGCTACAAGAGCTTAGTTCGCAGGAGATTTCTAATCTCATCAAAGCCTTTACACTTTATCACTTGCTTTTAAACATTATTGATGAACGTTATCAGTTGAGCTTGCGACAAAGTAGAGGACAAATCCTTGTCGCTATTGAGGAATTAAGAGCGCAAAAATACGATGCGGAGGACATTAAGGAGGTTTTTAAAAAGATTCAGTTTTATCCTGTTTTTACCGCACACCCCACAGAATCTCTGCGCAGAACATTTTTAGAAAGCTACCACGAAATGTATGATGATTTGCGTGCGTGGTTTGAGTTTGGGCAGATGGGTGCAAAGGAGCATTTGAAATATCGCCTCAATCTGCTTTGGCATAGTCATATCGTGCGTAGTGAGAAAATAGAAGTCTTATTTGAGCTAGACAATCTACTTTATTTTATGGAAAGCTCTATTTTGCAAAGTGGTGCGCGTGTTTTGCAAGAAATACAAGACGCACTAAAAATACTTGGAGAGAATGCGAAAGATTCTATGCTTAAAAAATCTCCCCTTTTGCTTGGAAGTTGGATTGGCGGGGATAGAGATGGGAATCCTTATGTAACGAATCGTGTGATGATTGAAGTGATGAAGCGTCAGCACCAAACAATAATTCATCAATACTTAAAATGGATAGATAGGCTAAGAAGAGAGCTTTCTATTGCGTGCGAATATGTTAATCCTAGTAATACATTATTAGAAAGTTTAGAGCAAGAAAAAGAGCATTTAGACGAGACAACAAAAAAGCTTTTTTCACAAGAGCCATTTCGTGCAAAACTTGTTTGTATGCACCAAAAGCTCCAAAACAGAATCCTTATGCTCAACCTCCCTCAAAGTGCTTTGAAGCAAAATAAACTCTATATTTATGAAAATTCCAAAGAGTTTATCAAAGACATTGAAATGATGATGGAATCGCTAGATGAGCGTAGCAGCACTTATTTGAAAGAGTTAAGAAATCTTGTCTTGCTTGCGGGATTCCATTTAATGCGACTAGATTTTCGCCAGCATCGTGAGGTGTTTTGGCTTGCTCTTGCAGAGATTTTCGCGACTTTGGGTTATGTGCAAGGTGATTTGTTGCTTTTGCCAACAAGTGAGCAGACAAAGGTTTTAAACGCAGCTCTTAGCGCGCCTTTGGTAGATTTGAATCAATTTTATGGAAAATTTAGCGAGCAAACACAAGAAACTTTGCTTAGTTTTATAAATTTTAAATGGGCAAAAGATAGAATCAGTGATAACATTATTGATTCTTGTATTGTTTCAATGTGTCAAAGCGCAAATGATTTGCTTTGTGTGCTGTGGTTTGCCAAACAAAGCGGATTGTGGTGCAAGGGCAAAAAGACGCGTATTTCCATTTCGCCTTTGTTTGAAACAATTGGGGATTTGGAATCTGCGCCTAAGATTTTGCGCGAACTTTGTGCAAACCCACATTATGCTGAGTATTTGCAATCCCGCAAGAATCGTCAGGAAATTATGATTGGTTATTCGGATTCTAGTAAAGATGGCGGAATCTTTGCAAGCAATTATTCCTTGCGCAAGGCGATTGGGAATCTCATCGTGCTAGAGAAAGAATTAGATGTGAAGTTTAGGCTTTTTCACGGGCGTGGAGGAAGTGTAAGTCGTGGAGGAGGTGCGCTAGAGGACGCCTTGCTCTCTTCGCTACCTAGTAGTGTGGCGGGATTCTTGAAAACAACCGAGCAGGGCGAGGTGATTAGCTACAAATATCTTAATCCCAAAAAGGCAGAATCTAGCTTTTCAAGCGCATTGGCAACTTTGCTGAAAAAATCAGTTTATGATAGATTTGGGACAAATTGTAATGTGAGTGATTCAGAATTTGATACTATAATGCAAACCATTAGCACGGAATCTTATAAGGCTTACAGAAAGCTTGTGTATGAGACAGAGGGGTTTATTGAGTATTTCAAATCTGCGACACCGATTGATTTTATCGCGCAGTTGAATATTGGCTCACGTCCTTCTAAGCGCAAAGAGACGCAAAATGTGGAGGATTTGCGTGCAATTCCTTGGGTTTTTGCTTGGACACAGAATCGCGCAATTATCCCCGCGTGGTATGGTTTGGGAAGCGGATTGGAAGAAGCGTTTAAAAAGTATGGACAAAAGGAAATCTTTAGGAGCTGTTATAGGGAAAATTTGTTTTTTAAAACTACAATTGACAATATTTCTCAAGCTTTTTTGAAAGTGGATTTGGAGATTGCAAAGCATTATAATGATTTCGTAGAAGATGTGGAATTGCGCCAAAAAATCTGGCAAATGATAGAGAGTGAATATCATCGCACGTTGGATTGGCTACTGTATGTCCGCAAAGAGGAATCTCTGCTTGCGAGCGAGAAGTTGATTCAAGAATCTATTTTATTGCGCAAGCCTTTTTTGACAAGCCTTAGTTTTTTTCAGTTGCATTTGATGAAAGTTTATAAAAATGCACATTATGATGAACAAAGGGAGCGGATTGCTAGACAGATTGTAACGACGATTGTCGGGATTGCACAAGGTGTGAGAAATACAGGGTGAAAGGATGGCGAGTAATCTAATGCAAAATACAATCTGCCAAAGCTGCGGTATGCCTATCACTTCAAAGGAGCAAATGGGGCTAGAAAAGGACGGAAGCGTGAGTGTTGATTATTGCAAGTATTGTTATGAAAGAGGTGAATTTATAGATAAAGTCTCAATGCAAGAGTATATAGAAATGTGTTCGCTATATGGCGCACA
>NZ_CATKCB010000089.1:0-13320 GCF_949747025.1 Helicobacter sp. UBA3407
AGCAGAGAGTGCAAACTACTCTAACTTGAACATTCTAGCTCAAGCTGGAAGTTATGCAATGAGCCAAGCAAATGCAGTTCAACAAAATATCTTAAGATTGCTTCAATAGTCTTTTTAAGATTCTTCCTAGAATCCCGCAAGGGATTCTATACTTTTCTAATCTCTTAACCTCTACTTTAATCTTTGGAAAAAGTATCCTTGAACAATCAAAACAATAGCGGATTAATGCAGAGATTCTAATGCTTTTTGTACTTCTTCGCAATCATCAAAATGCAAAGTTTTATTTCCTATGATTTGATAAGTCTCATCGCCTTTACCCAAAATCAATAATACTTCGTCGTTTTTAAGATTTTGAATTGCGATTCTAATTGCTTTGGCTCGGATTTCTTCTAGCAGAATTTCACGACGATTTCTTAAGTCTTGTGGGATTCCGCTTAGAATCTCTTGCATAATTTGTATGGGAATTTCACTGCGCGGATTATCACTCGTGATATAGAGTTTTTGCGCATATTTGGCTGCACATAATCCCATTTTTGGACGCTTAAGTTTATCTCTATCGCCCCCTGCGCCAAAGACAACAGCAATTTTTCTATGTAAAAAAGATTGAAAGATTTTTTCCATACCATCTTCTGTATGGGCAAAATCCACAATAATTAAAGGGGTTTGATGCACGACTTGCATTCTTCCTAACACTCCGCCAAAATTCTCTAATCTTTTGCAAATTTCATTTAAGGGGACATTTTCTAGCAATTTTACCGCCCCGATTGCTGCTAGTGCATTATAGAGATTGTGTTTGCCAAAAAGTGTGCATTCCATCGTTGCTTCTTCTTTGCCATAGGCGATTTGAGCAGTGATTCCCTCTTGCAAGCTGTAAGCTTTAGCATTGAGCGTTGCGGGGGATTCTATGCCATAGGTAATGGCTTTTTCTAGTGTATAATGTGCATTGGGTTCGTCTTTATTGATGAGTTTTAAATCCGCAGGATTGGAAAAAAAGGAATTTTTCACCGAAATGTAGTTTTCTAAAGTTTTATGATAGTCTAAATGGTCGCTTGTGATATTTGTAAGAATCCGCAAATCAAAATGTAATCCCTCAATGCGATTCTGCACAATGGCGTGCGAGCTAACTTCCATTATGAAATATGTGCAATTCTCACTTTTTGCTTCACTGATTGCACTATAAATTTCCAATAGACTAGGGGTTGTTAGTCCTTTGGGACGTTTTTCTTTGCCATTAATAAAGAATCCTCGTGTGCCAAGCAGTGCAACACAAAAGCCAAAATCTAGCAAAATAGAATAAATCATAGCGGCGGTTGTGGTTTTGCCATTTGTGCCAGTGATTCCAACAAGTTTTAAATCCAAATCAAAATATTCTATTAAATCTTTTGGGTAAATAAAAATTTCAAATCCATTTTTTTTTGCAGATTCTATGTAGTTTTGATTGCTTTGAGTGATTAAAAACGCGCAATTTTTAGGATTGCAGTCTTTGGTTTGCAGATTTTCTCTTGAGTCATCACTAATAAAGCGCAAAGCAGAATCGCAATTTTTCTGAACGGCTACTCGCATTTAATTTCCTTGAATATAATATTGATTTTAAACTTTTTTGTTTTGTAAAATTTTCCGATAAAGACGCATAAAATCTTTGTCGTAAAACAGCAGATTGCCCGCATTTTCAAAATAATTAATCGCAATGTCTTCAAAGCCAAATTTTACTAAATTTCTCACAAAGAATAAAAACTCATTTTTGTTAGTAAAGATAATTTTGGAGCTAAACATTAAATCTTCAAAGGCTTCTTTGAAGCCAACTTTTGCGGAATGAACCTCAAAGTCTTCATATAAGATTCCATCGTTTTTGTCAATCTCTGCTTCTTGCAAGCTCCAAATGGCAAGATTGAGTGCATAAAGATTTTTATCAAAGTTTTCAATCATCTCTAGCACAATTTCTTCCGCTTCCAAGTTGTTTTTATTGTGAATGACTTGATAATATTCAAAAAGCGCACGTGCCTCATCTTCATATTCTAATGCCATATCAGAAAGCATACAAAGCATAGTAAAATAAAGCGATTGCTTGGCGTTTAAGTTTTCTAAGAAAACATTTGCGCAAGAGAGAATCTCTAAAACACGGGAATATTGACGCTTGCGGAAAGCAAGTTTAGCTTTGTTTTTAAAATAGATAAAATCTTTTGTCATACGCCAACTTTCCTTAGAATTCTAAAATTATGGTACGTGGATTAGCTCAATATCAGGGTGAATATCGTTTTTAAGTGCGCGTTCAATGCCAAATTTCAAAGTTTGCGCACTGCTTGGACAGCCTTTGCAAGCACCCTCTAATCGGACGAATACTTTGCCATTTTCAATTTTTAACAAAGTTACATTGCCGCCGTCTTGAATTAATATTGGACGCACTTTGTCAATGCTTAATTCTACTGGTTTTAAAAGTTCTTTATCAGTAAATGGAAACATTTTTTTCCTTTTTAAATTGTTTTCTATTGGTTTTAATAAATTAGATAATACTTAAGTTTTCTTAAAGTTTTAATAAAAAAGTTCTTAAGTTCTTAAAAATATTTAATGTAATTTTATCTAAAATATTTTATAATTGCACGATTTTTAGGTTTAATGGCGTTGTGCATAGCACTAGTAATCTACTTTAGGAGGATTTTATGCAAAATGATGAAGTAGTAATTGAGAGTTATTTAAAAGTAACTTCAGAGCGCAAAAAAAGTAAGAATCCTGCGCGTTGGGATATGTTGCAAAGTATTACAGGAGCTATTTTAGCAATCTTTATTTTGCTTCATATGTGTTTTACATCTTCTATTTTACTTGGAACAGAAGCGTTTGAGGCAGTAGTCGGTTTTAGTGAAGGTTCATTTATTTTTGGTGGTAAAGGGATTCCACTTTTAACTACTTTGGTAGTGATTGTTATTAGTGTTGTTTTTGTGGCTCACGCGTTTTTGGCGATGAGAAAATTCCCAGCAAACTACCAACAATTTATGATTTTTAAAACACACAAGTCTTTGATGAAACATTGTGATACTACACTTTGGTGGATTCAATTTTTAACAGGATTTGCATTATTTTTCTTGGGTGGTGCGCATCTTATCACGATTCTTTTTAATTCCACAAGTATTAATGCATTCACTTCTGCGTCAAGATTTGTAGAGGGTAATTTGGCAGAATTTTACCTCGTGCTACTTGTTGTTATGGTGTTGCACGCAAGCATTGGAATGTATCGTGTCATCATCAAATGGATTCCGCTTGAAGCACCAACTACCGCACAGAGTAATGTAAAGCGTAAAAATATTAAAATTGCTGTATTTGCAGTTTTTATTGTTTTGGGTGTGATTGCATTTATCGCGGACTTCACTTGGATTGCCTTAGGCAAAACTCTATAAAGGAGAGATGAATGAAAATAGTATATTGCGATTCATTGGTAATTGGTGGAGGTTTGGCAGGACTTCGTTCGGCAGTTGCCTGTAAGGAGAGAGGACTTAACACAATCGTTTTGAGTTTGATTCCTGTGAAGAGAAGCCACTCTGCTGCCGCTCAAGGTGGTATGCAGGCAAGTCTTGGAAACTCTAAAATGAGTGATGGCGATAATGAAGATTTGCATTTTGCTGATACAGTAAAAGGAAGTGATTGGGGTTGCGACCAAAAGGTAGCAAGAATGTTCGTTACCACAGCACCTAAAGCAATTCGTCAATTAGCTGCTTGGGGTGTTCCATGGACAAGAATTAAAAAAGGTGATAGAACAGCAATTATTAATGCACAAAAAACAACTATTACAGAGGAAGAGTTTAGACACGGATTAATTCATTCTCGCGACTTTGGTGGGACTAAAAAATGGAGAACTTGTTATACCGCAGATGCAACAGGACACTCTATGCTTTTTGCTGTGGCAAATGAAGCATTAAAACGCGGTGTTCTTATCCACGATAGAAAGGAAGCTTTGGCTTTGATTCATAAAAATAATCGTTGTTATGGTGCGGTTGTGCGCGACTTAATTACAGGCGAATTAATCGGCTATGTTGCCAAAGGAACATTGATTGCAACAGGTGGTTATGGAAGAATCTATAAAGATACTACCAATGCTGTAATTTGTGAGGGAACAGGAACAGCATTAGCACTTGAAACAGGAATCGCAAAATTAGGCAATATGGAAGCGGTGCAATTCCACCCAACCGGACTTTTCCCAAGCGGGATTCTATTAACAGAAGGATGTCGTGGAGATGGTGGTGTTTTGCGTGATGTAGATGGTTATCGTTTTATGCCAGATTATGAGCCAGAGAAAAAAGAACTTGCGAGCCGTGATGTTGTTGCGCGTAGAATGCTTCAAAGAATCCGTGAGGGTAAAGGTGTAAGCTCTCCTTATGGCGAGCATTTGTGGCTTGATATTTCTATTTTAGGACGCAAACATATTGAAACAAATTTGCGTGATGTGCAAGAAATCTGCCAAGTGTTTGCTGGAATTGACCCTGCAGATAAATGGGCTCCTGTAAAACCAATGCAGCACTATTGTATGGGTGGAATCCGAACAAATGCTAAAGGCGAAACTGCGCTTGCCGGCTTATTTTCTGCTGGTGAAGCAGCTTGCTGGGATTTACACGGCTTTAACCGATTAGGTGGAAACTCTGTGAGTGAAGCGGTAGTTAGTGGTATGATTATCGGAGATTATTTTGCAGAATCTTGCACAGGAACTTATGCAGATATTGAAACAAAATTAGTGGAAGATTTCATTAATGCACAACAAGGATATTTGGATAGTATTTTGGCAAATACAGGCACAGAGAATGTGTTTGAAATCAAAAATAGTATGAAGCAAATTATGGGAGATAAAGTAGGAATATTCAGAGATGGTGAGCATTTAGCGTCTGCTGTAAGTGAATTAGAACAACTTTATATCCGCAGTAAAAATATTGGTATCAAGACAAAACGGCTTTCAGCAAATCCTGAATTAGAGGAAGCTTATCGTGTGCCAAAAATGTTGAAGATTGCATTGTGTGTTGCAAAAGGTGCATTAGACCGCACAGAATCTCGTGGGGCGCATAGTCGTGAGGATTATCCAAAAAGAGATGACCAAAATTGGCTTAAACGCACTTTAACAAGTTGGGAAGACCCCAATCAAACAATGCCAACCATTACTTATGAGCCACTTGATATTGCGACAATGGAAATGGCTCCGGGATTCCGTGGATATGGTGCTAAAGGAATGATTATTGAAAATCCAGAAAGCCTAAGACGTCAAGAGCAAATTGATAAAATACGTTCGGATATGGAAGCACAAGGCAAAAATCGCTACGAAATCCAAGAAGCATTAATGCCATTTGAATTGCAACCATATTATAAAGCACGTAATGAAAGAATAGGAGACAAACAATGAGTGGAGCAGTTCAAAGCAGTAATAGAGAATTAACGATTAGAGTATTGAAGTTTGACCCAAATAGCGCAATATCTAAACCTCATTTTGCAGAATATAAGCTCAAAGAAGCGCATTCTATGACGGTTTTCATTGTGTTGAATATGATTCGTGAACAATTTGACCCAGATTTGAGCTTTGACTTTGTATGTCGTGCAGGGATTTGTGGAAGTTGTGGAATGATGATTAATGGGCGTCCGCGTCTTGCTTGTCGCACTTTGACAAAAGATTTCCCCGATGGCGTGATTACTCTTATGCCATTGCCTGCATTTAAGCTCATCAAAGATTTGTCTGTGGATACAGGAAATTGGATGAACGGAATGAGTAAGCGCGTAGAAAGCTGGATTCACGCTCAAGAAAAAAGCGAAGAGCATATGTGTCAGATTGAAGAACGTGTGGAACCAGAAGTTGCGGCTGAAGTGTTTGAGCTTGATAGATGTATTGAATGTGGTTGTTGCATTGCATCATGCGGAACAAAACTTATGCGTGAAGATTTTGTGGGAGCTGCAGGATTTAACCGCGTGGTTCGGTTTATGCTTGACCCTCACGATGAGAGGACAGACGCAGATTTTTACGAGTTAGTAGGTGATGATAATGGTGTGTTTGGGTGTATGAGCTTGCTTGCATGCCACGATGTTTGCCCTAAAAACTTACCATTGCAAAGTAAAATTGCTTATCTTAGACGTAAAATGGCTACCGCAAAATAGTCTTTTTAGAATCCCTTTTGGGATTCAACTTTAGAGAGGTGTCCGAGCGGTTGAAGGAGCACGCCTGGAACGCGTGTAAAGTGCAAGCTTTCGAGGGTTCGAATCCCTTCCTCTCTGCCATATTAATTTTTACAAATTTCCTTGCAATCTTTCAATAAATAATAGATTTATATTCAATATAGAGAAAATTTTGTTCCACAAGCAATTCTATCATTAAAAATCTGACAATAAGGATTCCTCACTATGCTCTGATAAGATTTCATTTTGTAATAAAAATGGGTAGAATTTAAAAGTTTTTTATTTTTTAATGGATTTTAATCCTTGTTGAGTGAAAATATGAGTTGAATATGAATAGATTTTTAGAATCTTAGACTTAAAAAATGTATTAAATAATAGGGCGAGTGCCTTAATGGTGAAGAGGAATCTTATGTTAGCGGTTGGTTTGGCAAAGTAGTTTATAATATGGTATATTAAAGGTAGATACCAATCGTGAGGAAAAGCAAGGAATTTATCAAATGATGTGTAGGAAACAGAAGTGAGTTTTGTTGTGGATAGTTTTGAGATTACGTAACATATTGCATGCCAAGCTGGAAAATATGAGAGTATAGATGAGCGGTAAGTTTGAGTGAGTATTTCTCGTAGCTAGGCGAGTTGCAGAGAGTGGTTGTGGATACTTTAGAGAATATAAAATGTGAGAATTGCGAGAAAAGTTTAGCCCAAAAGCTAAAAGACTCAAGAGAGATTACAATAAAATCTTTAGAATCAAAGACAATTCTAAATCAAGCTGTTGAGAATCTTATTATGTAAATTCACTCTAAAGAAAGTTTGGCTTTGAATCTGAAATGTTTAAGATTCCTAGAATCTATTTTACAGGATTCTAGGAAGTTGTAAGATTTATTTAATTACACCGCAAACCATTCTAGCACCGCCTCCGCCAAGTGCTGCTGGAGTATCGTGATGATTATCTCCCCCAACATGAATCATTAAAGAATGGTTTTTTAATTCTGCTAAAGTTTTGATTTTTGGAGAAAGGACGGGATTGGTTGCATTGCCCTTTTCATCTACATAAAGTGCAGGTAAATCTCCAATGTGTCCCGTATCACTCCAAGGATAAGAATGAGCGTTTGTTTTGTATTTATCCCAATGTCCCCCCGCTTTCATTCCTAAGCCTTTTTCTGTTGCGCCGCAGTCTGGGTTCTCGTGGATATGGAATCCGTGCAAACCGCTTGCGATTCCTTGTAGATTGGGATAGAACGCCACACCATATTTTGTTTCCACTGCTACCACTTCACCTACATTTTTTGTATCCTCTTGTGAAAGTGCATTCATAGGGATTACCAAATGATTTTTTTCGTTTTTTGGATTATAAATATCTGCGCTCAAAGCCATACTTGCAATTAATCCAATGCCTAATGTGCCTACTAAAAGTTTTTTCATTCTCTTTCCTTGTATTGTTGATTATGCTATTTGTATAATAGTGCTTAAATTATAATCAAGGTTAAGTTTAAAATTGCTTTAGAAGTGCTTGAATTTATGGTTTAATTCAATTTTGTCCTAATCTAAAGGGAATTAAATCGCATTTTCTCCATTTTTTGGAATCGTATTGTTGGGAGTTTGTTGCGATTCTTTCTCCTCTTCAAAGGGTGGTCCTTTTTGTAATAATTGCGTTAGTATTGCTGCCTTTTGCGGTGTCATTTTTGCTAGAATCTTACTCATCACTTTTGTGTCAAGAGCAAACAAAATTTCAGCCGCTTCCGCTTCGGGTAGAGTTTCTAAAATAGCCGCAGATTTGGAATCTTTCATTCCTGCATAAGTTTCGCCTACTTTGCTTTGTGTTGCTCCACGAATTTGTTTTAAAATTTCCTCATTACGTTTTAAAAGACGCGTGATTTTTGCCTCTCTTTCTTCCATTTCTTTTTGCGCATTATTAAGCGCAATTTCGCGTTTTTTTAAATCCGCTTCTTTTTGGTCTAGAACATTTTGAGTGGCACTTTGCAAGGCTTGCAAGGCTTGTTGTTGTTCGTCAATCCTTTCAATTTCTTGGATAATTTCTGATTTACGTTGTTCAAAAATAATATTACAATCAATCAATTCGCGTTTATTTTCTGCCGCCCAAAGAGGTAGAATCCCAAAGGCTAAGAGGGGTAAAATCCATTGTTTCATTGTTGCTCCTTATGATTTGCATAAAGCATAACAGAGATTTCATCCAAATCTCTCACTTCTTGTTTTTTTGCCTTTTCAATCATTTTTTTAACTTCTAAACCATCTAAATACTTGGCTTTTTCAAACTCAATATTTCGCACCCTAAAATATTCTTGCAATTCTTTTTTTTGGCGTTTTAATTGTGCCAATTCTTGCATTTTAAAGTCAATCGTTTGCCGAAATTCCTCTTTGTGGTATGCAAAAGTCAAAAAGTTTTGGTAGATTCCACTTTTTGGCTCTTGAAGTGTTGCAAATTCTCGCACAAGTGCATCAATTTCGCTTTGTTTTGCGACAATAGCTTGGGCGTTTTTTTGCAACATAATTTCTGCCTCATCTACTTCCTTTTTGCGCAATAAGACAAGTTGAGTGAATTTTGTTTTCATTATATTTCTATCTAAAAATAGTGTCGTTCCTGTCTGGACTAGTAGAAATCATTGCAATTTTTACACCAATGAGCTTTTCTAATGCCAAAATATAGTCTTTTGCATTTTGTGGCAATTTGTCAAATTCTCTAATACACGCTGTTTTGTCCCAACCTTGAAAGGTTTGATAGATGGGTTTAATCTTCGTCAAATCACTTGGAAATTCCTCCAAACGCGTTCCGTTTTCGTCTTCGTATGCAACGCAGACTTTGACTTCGTCAAAGCCATCTAAAACATCTAGTTTCATCATTGCTAAAGCACTTGTGCCATTGAGGCGACAAGCGTATTTTACAGCCATAGCGTCTAACCACCCACAACGTCTAGCGCGCCCGGTTGTTACGCCAAATTCGCCACCTTTATTGCGTAAGGATTCCCCAATTTCTCCTGTCTCTTCTGTCGGAAAAGGTCCATTACCTACGCGCGTGCAATAGGCTTTGAGGATTCCGATAACTTCTCCTAACTCACGAGGTGCGATTCCTGTCCCACTGCAAGCACCAGCTGAAATTGTGGTAGAACTTGTAACAAAGGGGTAAGTGCCAAAGTCAATATCTAGCATACTTCCTTGCGCTCCCTCACACAAGATTTTTTCTCCCTTGTCCATTGCTTGCCAAAGCATATTTGTGGTATTTGCTAAAAAAGGCAAAAGAGCTTTTGCATAAGACTCTAGCTCGTTTTTAAGATTTTCTAAGGTTGGAATCTTTATCTGTATGCCTCTTTTTGCAATTTCTTCTAGTTTTTCTAGGACTTTTTTGGCAAGTTTTGTGGTGTCTTTTAACTCTTCAATGCGAATGCCTTTGCGCGAAACTTTATCGGTATAGGTTGGTCCGATTCCTTTGCAAGTTGTTCCAATAGCCTGTTTGGCTTGTTGTTCGCTTAACTTATCCAACATTTCGTGGTAGGGCAAAATCAAATGTGCTTTGGTGCTAATAAATAATCTTCCTTGTAATCCGCCATACATTTCTTTGAATTGCGCCATTTCCTCTATTAGCGCATTGGGGCTAATCACCACACCATTGCCAATGATATTTTTGCATTGTGGGTATAAGATTCCTGACGGAATCAAATGCAAAGCGTATTTTTTGCCCTCTACTACAATGGTATGCCCCGCATTGTGTCCCCCTTGATAACGGACGACATAATCATAATTGTGGGCGAGTAAATCTACCATTTTTCCCTTGCCCTCGTCGCCCCATTGAATCCCAACAATCAAATCTGCTTTACTCATCTCTCACTCCTTAAAACGATTGTATTAAATTATCTGTATAGATTGCAAATCCGCATGCGTTTTGTCCTAAAATTTCGTATTCTCCACCTAGGATCCAAGTAAGATTTTCTGCAAAAAATCTAAAAAATAAACCTTTATAATAACTCATTGGAGCATAATATAATGGAGAAACAAGGCAATGTACATAAGAAATCTTGGAAGCAAGGAGGTAGAGTTTTTCTAGCTCTTCCTCTAGTTTATTTGGTAAATCTTTGGTGTTTTGTAAAACTGCTTCTAGTGATTCCTTGTTGTATATGCGCAAAAGTTTTGCCATTAAGGGATTTGCACTTTCTATTGCTCCCACATCAATTTTTTCAAAGGCACTCAAAGGAATCCCGAAAATTTCTGCACAAATTTGTGGGATTTTAACATTAGAAAGTTGTAAAAAGATTTTTTTGCAGTAGGAATCTGGCGATTTTGTAAAGTTTGTGATTCCATTTAAGACTTGTAAAGACATTTCAATAAAAGGCAAAATATCACAATTTTCTAAGTTTTCTACACCAATTTGATGCACTTCAGTTGTGGGATAAATAAAGATGGGTTGGATATAAAACCAACGTTTGCCAATCGCAGCTTCGCGCAAATGTGGAGCAAGAAGACGAATTGTATCAATCGTGGAATCGTTGCGAAGAGCAATTTGATGATTGAATTGGTTATTGGTGCGCACGACTTCCCGACTATGTATGTCTCTTTGATGTTCTAAATAGGCAAAAGTGGGCGTTATAATTTCTTCATAACCATTTTGATACAGAATCGCACTTGCAAGGCTTTCTAATTCTCGCTTAACTTTGGCGTCTTTGCCAAAGTAGAGTTTGCAACCCTGTGGTATTTCATGGCTTAAAATCACAAAATATCCTTATAAAAATCTCTAAAGAGCGCATTGTAACATAATTTTGTATGAAACTTTTAATTTTTAGATAGCTTTAGTCTATTTTATTTCATAAAATGGACGATATTCTTTAAGAATTTTGTTATAATTACACAAGTTAAAAAAAGGAGATTTGTATGGCATTTAAGATTAATACACAACCTTACCAAATCCGTTATCCACAAGCTACACCAAGCACGTCTATAAATAAGCCTAGCACAGAACCGATAAAACAAACTATCAATACAGGTAAAACTACCACAACACCACAAATCAAATATCCCTCTCATAATTTGTTGAGCAAATACAATTCCGCAGGCTCTTATTATAACTTTCAAAACAGCCTTAACAATCAGTTAGGTATAAAAAACAAACCGACAAACTACAATACAGATGAGGGACAGCAGGCACTCATAGAAAATTTACAGCAGCAAAGTAATGCTTTTAATTATGGTTTAAATAGTGGAAGTTCTGCTATGGGTTGGAGCGACGCATTGGGGCAATATTTAGGTTTGGACGATATCGCATTGCAAAAAAAGTTGCAAGAGCAGCAGGGAGAACAAGCGCAAAGCGATTTTTTAAATGAGCTTTTGTGGAATCTTAAAAAGAATCTACCCTTATAGATTCCCCCTATTTGTCTGCATTAACGAGTGATAAACCTAAATTTTCTTTTACTTTAAGATGTTATAATTCCGCTTTAAATTATGTGAAAGGCAAGTATGAAACAGCTGACATTAGGGATTATTGGGCTTGGCACGGTGGGCAGTAGCGTTGCTAGAATATTAAAAGAAAATCAGGCACTCATTGCGGCGCGTTCTGGTTATGCGATTGTGATTAAGCAAGGCGTTGTAAAAGATTTATCCAAAAGTCGCCAAATTTTTGATTTTCCAATTACTAATGATGTAGATTCTGTCCTTGATGACCCAAAGATTGATATTGTCGTAGAGCTGACTGGTGGAGTAGATACTCCTTTTGAAATTGCTAAAAAAGCCTTGCGTAACTCCAAGGCATTTGTAACAGCAAATAAAGCAATGCTTGCTTATCATCGTTATGAATTGCAAAAAATTGCTGGAGATTTGCCAATTGGCTTTGAGGCGAGTGTCGCTGGTGGAATCCCGATTATCAAGGCTTTGCGTGATGGATTGGGAGCGAATCATATTTTAAATATTCGTGGAATAATTAACGGCACTTGTAATTTTATTTTAACCAAAATGAAAGAGCAGGGAGTAGAATATAAGGAAGTCTTGCAAGAAGCGCAAGATTTAGGTTATGCTGAAGCAGACCCTGCCTTTGATGTTGGTGGATTTGACGCAGCACATAAATTGTTGATTTTGGCAAGTATTGCCTATGGCATTGACGCAAAACCTGAAGATGTCTTGATTGAGGGGATTACACAAATCACACAAGAGGATATTGCCTTTGCAAAAGAATTTGGCTATCACTTAAAATTGCTTGGAATAGCGAAAAAGGACGGAGATGAAATAGAATTGCGGGTGCATCCGACCTTGCTACCCAAAGAGGCAATGATTGGAAAAGTAGATGGTGTGATGAATGCCATTAGTGTAGTAGGGGATTGTGTGGGTGAAACACTTTATTATGGAGCGGGTGCAGGTGGTAATGCAACTGCAAGTGCAGTGATTTCGGATATTATTGAGATTGCACGCACAAAAAGTTCACCTATGTTAGGTTTTAAAACCCCAAGCGATAAACTGCGACTTAAACCACTAGAAAAAATTATTAGCGCATATTATTTGCGTATTTTGGTATCGGATAAGCCCGGAGTTTTAGCAAAAATTGCAACTATTTTTGGTGAAGTAGGAATCTCTATTGATACTTTCTTGCAACGCAAAGCAAAAAATAAAAACCACTCTACCTTGTTGCTTTCTACGCATTCTTGCAGTGAAGCAGAGATTAGAGTTGCACTCCAGCGCATTGGTGATTTAGAAGTTGTGCAGACGACTCCTGTGATGATTCGGATTGAGAAATAATTTGCTCTGATGATAAAAAATTCTCCAAACACAACGCAAAAAGGCAAGGAGGCAGAATCTTTCGCGTGTGAGTTTTTAGGAAAACAAGGATTTGCTATTTTGGAGAGAAATTTTCATACGCGTTTTGGTGAGTTGGATATTATCGCTAAAAAGAATGGAATCTTGCATTTTGTGGAAGTAAAAAGTGGGGTAGGGTTTGAGCCTGTTTATAATCTCACTCCTGCAAAACTAAAAAAATTAACCAAAACTTTAAATATTTATTTAAATCAACAATCCATTCAAGTGCCTTATTGCCTTAGCGCATTGATTTTGTTTAAGCAAACTGCAAGCGATAATTTTTGCGTGCGTTGGCTAGAAAACTTAACTATGTTTTAATTTTATCTCCAATGTTTTTTGGCAGAATCTCACAAAATCCAAAAGCAGTAGTAGAGCAAATTTTGAAAGAAATGTAATTTTCCT
>NZ_CATKCB010000090.1:0-2031 GCF_949747025.1 Helicobacter sp. UBA3407
ACTAACCAATATAGAGTTGCGAGTAATTCTGTCATTGCGTCCTTGTGAAACTTGATTTATTAAGTCGTGGCGTGCGTGAAACACTCTCCGCACAAATCCATAATCTGAAATCTCGCAGTTGAATCTTTTTGATTGCTAAAGTTATAGATTCACTTCGTCGCGCTGCTCTTTGCAATGAAAGGTTGTCGTATATCAATCACAAGCATTGCAATGTCAGAATCCCTTAAGCTTCCTTACCGCACAATTTTCGCAAACAACTGCGAAAAGCATTCCTCCGCGAAATCAAATAATAAAAAATGCTTTTATTTTCTGCTTCAATACCATAGAATCGTTTGAGAGCCAACCAATCATTTGCTTGACAAATAGACAAAAACCCATTATCAGACAAATCTATAATTTTAAGTCTCCCCTTAGAATCAAGGATAAAATTTTCACTCCAAATATCATTAGAAGCCAAGCCATACGAATGGAGTTTGACAATGAGATTTGAAATCTCTTTAAGATAAGGAGTAATATCCCAAAAATTACTTAACTGCGTCCTTTCTATATATTTGTAAATAATATAAGATTCTAACACCTCTGCCCATACCAAGTTTTTTTGATTTTTTCTGCGACGAAGCAAATCTCATTGGTCAAATCACAGCCAAGTTTTTGGGCATTTTCTAAGCAACAACAAGGAAATTGCTTAATGCAACGCGGCATTAAGCTCTATTTTGCGGTTGGAGCGAAATGCAATCATTGCGCCACTTTTAGAATCTTGTCTGAAATGCACACCATTTTTGCCCGATAAATCACGCCCCTTATAGATTCCGCTTTCTTTAATCTCAAAATTTGGATTAATTTCTGCAATCTTTCTTGCTTCCTCTAGCTCAATCTTAAAGATTGTCCCAGCCAAAACTGCGATTCCACCATCTACAA
The DNA here is from genome assembly GCF_949747025.1 of Helicobacter sp. UBA3407. NCBI lineage: Bacteria > Pseudomonadati > Campylobacterota > Epsilonproteobacteria > Campylobacterales > Helicobacteraceae > Helicobacter > Helicobacter sp. UBA3407. The sequence goes on from NZ_CATKCB010000090.1 coordinate 919, forward strand.
TACAACCATCACCCAGACTAATTCCCGTAGAACTATTTACACCCAAAAGGCAATTTTTGCCGATACTAATTGGCTCACTATTTCCGCCACTTAAAACACCAAGTATGCTAGCCCCACCGCCGACATCGCTCCCCTCACCTACGACAACACTAGAGCTAATGCGCCCTTCATTCATACAAGCACCCATTGCACCAGCATTGAAATTCACATAACTTGCTCCGGGCATTTGTGTATAACCACCTTTGCCAAGATACGCTCCAAAACGGGTTTTTGCGGTATCAAGCAAGCGAATATTATCGTATTGTGGAATCACTTGCATTAAATAACGGGGAAACTTATCCACAAAATCAATCGCAGGGAACTCTCCACGCATTTTAAGTGGAATCTCATTTTCTCGCAACCACTCTAGCTCAAAAGGCACATTGCCACTCCAAGCAACATTACTCAAAAGCCCAAAGATTCCATCTAATTGCAAACTTCTAAGCGGGGCTTTGCCAAGCGAGAGAGCAAGCAATTTCAAGTATGCGGATTCTACACTTTTGCATTGCGCATCTTGATAAATTGCACAAAATCGGTAGCGAAAATCGCCACTTTCGGTGTAGATTCTGCCCTCTTGTAAGGCGCGTTGTAACTCTAAAAGCACAGAGACATTTTTGTGTGTATTAGGGCTTTCTTGTGTCTCGGCGATATATCCGCCAAAACTCGCTAAAGCCGCAATAATAAAGCCCTCTGTAATCCCAAGCACCAACTCACTTTCGCATTCCTCTAGCACCTCACATTCTTCACGCAAAGATTCAAGAATCGCATAAGCACCGAAATTTTCACCCCAATTTAACACCGGATAAGTTGCCTGTAAAACCTTGCCACTCATTACGCCTACATCTGCATAACAAACCCCAAATCCTAAAGGCTCTTTATAATGTGGTACGCTCTGTAAAGATTCTACTTTTGTTTTAAATTCTTCCTTATTCATATAAAACTCCTTAAAAATTTGCGGATTATAGCCAAAAGTAAATAAAATTTAATGAATCTCACACAAACATTTCAAAAGATTCTGTGTTTTGAGCAATCTTGATTTGTAGTTTGGCATTACGGATGCTAACAACTTCTTCA
>NZ_CATKCB010000091.1:0-6329 GCF_949747025.1 Helicobacter sp. UBA3407
ACAAAAAAATAAAAGTAAAGCTCAAAATCTGTAAGACAACCAATCGCATAAAACTCCTTCTTTTTGCAAAATGAAAGTTTCTATTATAGCATATTTGCCTTGATAGAATATTGACAATCAAGGTTTTACAAAGTATAATTACGCTTCTTTTATTTAGTCGGGGCGTAGCGCAGTCTGGTTAGCGCACTTGGTTTGGGACCAAGGGGTCGAAGGTTCGAATCCTTTCGCCCCGACCATTTTCTATTTGTATCAATGGTGGGCGTAGCTCAGTCGGTTAGAGCATCAGATTGTGGTCCTGAGGGTCGTGGGTTCGATTCCCATCGCCCACCCCATTGAAAACCTTTTATTATTTTAGAATCTCATTCTTTTTCTTTCATTATCTTGCTGTTATCCAAAAAGTTAGATAAATTTAGTATAATATTTATAATATTTATTTTCTCAAAAAGGTTCATCAATGAAAACAATATGGCTTCCTCTTTTATGTATCTTAGCATTAAGTGGTTGTGTTACAACAACAATGCAAACAAAAGCGACAATGTCGCAAAGCATTTTTATAGACCCTGTTGCAAAATCCAAACAAACGATTTTTGTTGCACTGCGCAATACAAGCGGACAAGAAATTAATTTGGAATCTAAAATTTTACAAAAACTACAAAACAAAGGCTATATTGTCGTAGATGACCCCGAACTTGCCAATTTCATCTTGCAAGCCAATGTGCTTTATTGTGATATTAAGCAAGAAAACAATGCGGTAGGTGCGGGTGTCTTAGGCGGTGCTGTGGGTGCTGGCGTGGGTGGATATAATCACAACTCCGCTACTGGAACGGTGGTTGGAGGATTGGCAGGTGCAGCTGCTGGTGCAATTCTAGGAAAACTCACAGAAGATACGATTTTCCAAATGCAAGTCGATATTAATGTGCGCCAAAGGATTGAAGGTGGCACTATTAATTATAATGCAACAGATAGCGGACAAGCTAGCGTGCGAGATGGACGACGAGCGGGCTTACTCAATAGCTTTGGAGGAAATGTCGCTAGCACGCAAGGTGGTGGCAAACTCAATGCCAATCAAGTCCAATATAGCGGACAAACTTATACTGGCAATTACTCTGAAAAATCCACCACACTTTTTGCGGAAGCAACGAAGCTAAATCTCACATTACAAGAAGCGATTCCTGTTTTAGAGGACAAAATTTCTACGCAAATTTCAGGAATTTTCTAGAGAAAATTTGAAGCGGTTAAGATTCTACAATTCCCCAAAAAGCCTTGTAGTGTTTTGGTTGATTTGATTTGCCAACATTTCTTTGGGTAGGTTTAGAATCTCGCTCATTTTTTCTAATACCAAAGGCACAAAGCTTGGCTCATTACGCTCTCCTCTGTGAGGGTGAGGCGTGAGATAGGGCGCGTCTGTCTCAAGCAAAAGCGAATCAAGCGGAATCCTAGGTAATACTTCTACAAGTTTTCTTGCATTTTTAAAGGTTAAAACCCCCCCGATTCCATAATAAAAGTTAAATTTTGCCAAAGAGAGCAGCTGAAAATCCGCATTAAAACAATGCAGGATTCCACCTTTAAGTTTAGGAGCGTAAGTTTGCAAAATCTCCAAACTATCCAACGAAGCGTCTCTAATATGCACAATCAAAGGTTTTTGAGATTCTATGGCGAGATGGATTTGCGCAATAAAAACTTCTTTTTGCTTTTGTTTTACCTCTGCTTCAGATTCCACACAAAAATCCGCAAGATTATCCTCTATCCTATAATAATCTAGCCCACATTCTCCTACCGCCACACATTTAGAATCGCTTAAGAATTTTTTAATGTAACCTTCATCATATAAATGCGCCAAATCTGGATGCACACCGCTTGCAAAATAAACTTCTGCATAAGTATGCGCCAATTCTTGCGCCCTCCTTAAGTCTCTAGGGTCAGCGGCAGGGATAATAAAACGTGTGATTCCAACCTTTTTGGCACGCTCTATCATCAAAGGAAAATCCTCTATAAATCGCTTATCGTCTAAATGGCAATGCGTATCACAAAGCTGCATATTGCTCCTTTTATGCTACAATTTGCAAATTTTAATGCAATTTTACTTAAAGGTTGGAAATGTTTACAGGACTTGTGCGTGAGTTTGGCAAAGTCAAATCCTTGCAAAACGCAACATTGACTTTGCTTGCAAAACATAAACCTCAAATCGGAGATTCTATCGCAGTCAATGGGGTTTGTCTCACAACAATTCAAATCTTAGATAAGGGCTTTATGCTAGAGCTTAGTGAGGAAACACAACAACACATTGCGCTAGAGACTTATACAGATTGGGTGCATATTGAACCCGCTATGCGCCTAAGTGATAGGTTAGATGGACATCTTGTGCAAGGGCATATTGATGGAATTGGGGAAATTGCAAAAATAGAATCCAACAGAATCGGCACGGACTTTTTTATCCGCACGACTCCAGAGATTCTCGCACTCTGTGCGCCAAAGGGAAGTATTGCAGTCAATGGCATCAGTTTGACGATTAACGAAATCCTAGAAAATACTTTGCGCTTGACGATTATCCCACACACTTTGCATTCTACGCTTTTTAAAACCTACAAAGTCGGAATGCGTGTCAATATAGAAACCGATTGTCTTGCACGCCTCGTGCGACACTTTCTGCAATCACCACAAGAAAAGCCAAACCCAAAACTAAGTTGGGAAGCGGTAGATAGAATCTTGGGAAGCTACTAATGCCACCGCTACTCAATCAAAAAGCTGTCGCCCTTGCTTATGAGCAAAACAAACAACGCGCTCCAAAAGTTATAGCCAAAGGTGAGGGATTTCTTGCGCAAAGAATTATTGAAAAGGCAAAGGAATACGAAATCCCCTTATTTCAGAGCAAAGCACTTGTGGATTCGCTAATTAACTTAGAATTAGACGAGGAGATTCCACCCACACTTTATAAGGCAGTCGTAGAAGTCTTTATTTGGCTTTACAAAACCGAAAATAAAGCACAAATGAGCAATAAAAAGTGAGGATAAAGAAAACACTTAACGAGGCAATCTATAATATAAGCAATCAAAATATTTAGTGGCAAGATAAAATTATGGATTGCCACGAAAATTTTTTAAATTTTCTCGCAATAATGTAGTGGCAAACTTAGCTCTTGGGAGATTCAACAATTTTATTTTAAAATCCTTTTAGAATCTCATTTTGGAACACCTTTTGCTTTAACTCTCACAAAAGTTTAACAAAAGGCATAAAATGCAAGGTGGATATTATAGCTCTGTCGGCGGTATGGTTACACAAATTGACCGCTTAGATGTAATTGCAAACAACATCGCAAACGCAAATACAACCGGATTCAAGCGTGATGATGTTGTGATTGGAGATTTTTTAAGACTTTATGAACAAGCAAAGGACTTTTTGCCTATTGATGAGCAGACAAAAGACGCGGCAAAATTTTACAATCGCTCTTTGAATCGCGTGCCACAAATCGTAGAAGAATTTACTGACCGCTCACTTGGCGGAATGATGCAAACAGACAATACCTTTGATTTCGCACTTGGGCGAGAAAATGCGTATTTTATGATTGAAACACCCGAAGGAATTCGCTACACACGCGATGGTTCTTTTGTGTTAAACGAACAAGGCAGATTAGTCAATAAAGAAGGCTATCCCGTGCTTCCTCGCGAATATTTGGACGCTCCACAATATATTGAATTTATTGATGGATTCCAAGTAGAAGTGGATACCAATGGAAATGTTTATACGCGAGACTTAAACAATGAGGGAATTAGCGAAATGGCTTTGATGACAAATATCGGAATCGTAGCCTTTGAAAACCCAAAATATCTTAAAAAAGTAGGAGATAATCTCTACTCTTACCCAGAGGAGCGCAACAACGAGCGCGAAGCACTAGAACAAAGTGGCGCAGTGCGTCAAGGGTTTTTAGAAAAAAGCAATATTAATGTTGTCTATGAAATGACTGGATTAATTGAAACAAACCGCTTAGTGGAAGCCTATTCCAAAGTGTTAAAAACACATATGGACGAGCTAAACACAGAAGCCATTACAAAACTAGCAGCAAAAGCATAAAAGGATTCCAAATGATGAGAGCACTCTACACAGCAACAACAGGTATGTTAGGACAGCAATTATTTATTGATGTTACTTCAAACAATATTTCCAATGTCAATACCTTGGGCTATCGCAAGGAACGCGCTGAATTTGCGGATTTGTTCCACCAAGTGATTCAATACGCAGGTTCAAGCACTTCAGAGACTACTCTTAGCCCAACAGGAATTGAAGTGGGATTAGGTGTGCGCCCTACTTCGGTTCAAAAGCTATTTTCTCAAGGAAACTTCAAAGAAACAGAGCAAAACCTTGATATTGCAATCACGGGCAATGGATTCTTTCAAATTGAACTTCCTGATGGCACGATTGCCTATACGCGTGATGGAGCATTTAAACGTGATGATGAGGGTAATGTCGTCAATTCTCAAGGTTATTTGCTTGTGCCAAATATCACGATTCCAGATGACGCAAGAGAAATCAATATCGGAACAGACGGGACGGTAACCGTTGTGCAAGGCAACGCTACTGAAGTCAATCAGTTAGGACAGATTGAAACCGTGAATTTTATCAACCCCGCAGGCTTGCACGCGCTAGGCGATAATCTTTATCTCAACACCAACGCTTCAGGAGACCCAATCGTTGGCACTCCGGGACTTAATGGCTTCGGGCTGCTAAGACAGGGATTTGTAGAAACAAGCAATGTGAAGTTGGTAGAGGAGATGACAGACTTAATTGTCGGGCAAAGAGCCTATGAAGCCAATTCTAAGTCTATCCAAACAGCGGATTCTATGCTCCAAATTGTCAATCAACTTAAACGTAACTAACACGCTATTTAAGAGAGGGCATTCTATGCCTTTCTTTGCAAATCTCCCCTTTCTTGCAATTTTAAAGACTAGACTATTTATCCAAAAAATATTAAACTACGATTTTAATATTAGAATAAAGGGCTTAAAATGTCTAGCTTTTTCTCCTTTTTAGAACAGAATTTATCTAGTGTTTTATTTATCTTTATTTGCAATGCGATTCTTTTATTTTTTTGGAATTATTTTTCTTATTTTTACGATTCTATCCCTTGGTTTTTAGAAAAGCTCACCAAATCCCTCTTTAGCACAATCTTGCTAGAACTCCTTTGCTTACACCTCGCCTTTTTACTTTTCCCAAGCAATCTTGCGCGCACTCTTTTGTTATTACTTGTAGGTTTAAGTGCGATTGCACTTATCGTAGAGGGATTTTTGCTGTATTCTTATCGCAGTCTCATCACACCCTATGTTCTTGACGCAATCTTGCAAACAAACTTCAAAGAAGCAAGAGAGTTTTTCATTGCTTTTTTGAATCTCAAGATTTTCTTAATTGCCCTTGGATTCCTATTAGCTGGTTATGGTTATTTTAAGTTTTTCCCAACCCCACAAACAACCCTGTCTCCTAGATTGATTGGAATCTTTTTTGCGCTTTATGTGCTGCTTAGTGTGATTTTCATCGCAGATGTTGCCAATCGCTACTTCAAGCACAAGCCCGAACCTTTTGCGAAGCTCAACGAAAATTCCCTCACGCGACTTTTTTATAGTATTCGTCAGTATTATGGTAGCACGAGCTTCTATACAAGCTACAAACAACTTGTAAGCAATTATCAAGCCTTGCGTGAATCCTATCAAGGTAAAATCTCCAAAAGCTCCGATTCCCCACAGCATATTGTGCTAGTCATTGGGGAATCCACACAAAGAAATTTCCTTGAAGTTTATGGTTATGAGCTTCCCAATACCCCTTTTTTAAGGAGCTTTGCAAATAATGAGGGGGGGGGCAACTAGCGTTATTTAGTGATACAATCGCATCTTTTGCGCAAACCAAACTCGCCTTACAACATTTGCTCAATTTCTCCAATGCTGGAGATAGTCAATGGAATCAATCCTTAGACCTTATCAATCTTTTTTCGCTTGCAGGATACAAAACTGCTGTTTTTTCCAATCAAGAAGTTGTCGGCTCAGAAGTCAATGCCTTTTCCTCTATCGCATCTCTTGCGGATTATAAAGCAAACTTAAACAAGTTCATCACAAGCTCCCGCATTGCAGAAAGTCAAATTACATACGATGGATTCCTTTTGCCTTTTATTCAATCTGCACTAGAGCAAAATCCTACCGAATCTCGCCTAGACATTATTCATTTAATGGGGACACATTTTAACTACGATAAACGTTACCCCAAAGAATTTGCGAAGTTTAATGCAAACGATATTCATTATCCAAGTTTTGCCGATAAGAAACAAAAGGAAATCATCGCTACTTATG
>NZ_CATKCB010000092.1:0-1761 GCF_949747025.1 Helicobacter sp. UBA3407
AAAGAAATTGCCAAGCTGTTATAGGACTCGCGGGATTCTATCGCAGATAGATTGGTATGCGTCCTTGTGAGAAGTCATTAGACTTCGTGGCGCACGACTTGCGAAGCAGTTTGCCCGCTTTGAGCCGCAAATCCATAATAATGCAAAGAAAATAAAACAATGGAATCTTACGCCTTAATCCCTTGCAGAATCTCGCTTAAAATATCTATTGTCTTTGTCTTTCGCGCTTCAAATTGTGCTTGGCTCTCAAACGCGCCATTGCTTAAATGCCCGCTTTGCACTCTATCGTTTTGCAATGCAAAAATTGTCTCATCAAGCAAATCTTGGATTTTTTCAGGGCTAGATTCTAGGCTACTCTCCCTTCGTACTTGGTTGAAAATCGCCTTATCTAGCTTAGAAACATCACTGATTCCTTGTGCTTTCATCGCCTTTTCTATGTCATTAGCAAATTTCGCCGCAAGAGCAAGGGCGCGTGTCCCTCTATCAAGTGTGGGAGTGGAATCCTCTTGTATGTTTTGGCTTTCACTTTCCCATTGCTTTAGCTTCTCCTCTGTTGGCACTACCATACCCAAATGTTCGCCAAAAGTTTTGGAATCCTCTTGGGATTGTGTTGTTTGGGTTTGGTTGGAGGGATTCTTATACAATGATAAGTTTTGATAATTTTGTGTGTTGATTTGCATAAGAATCCTTTATTTAATATAAATACTCGCACTCATTGTGGGACCAACATTAATGGAACGAACAGTATAAACAAATTCACCACTAGAATTGCTAGGCTTGGAAATATCCCACCATTCCCACCAACCAAATACTACATTATCGCTTCCAGCAATACCAACGCAATCTATCATTGTTGCTTGATTTCCTGCAAAAGTTGCGCTATCAGTATTCCTTCCACCATAGCCTACAACGCCTGTTACAACTTGAAATGGATTACCGCCGTGATTAAAATTTGTGCTTGTTTGATTGTCCTGAATATTCTCACAACCATCTTGAAGTTGCCCCACTTGCTGTTGAGAGCAAACCGCCATAATGCCCACTTCTGATACAGGAGGAGCTGCAGCTTTGACTGCTTTATTGTTTTTATTTGCCTCATACGCCTTTTTCATTTTTTCCAAAGTTTTATCAAAATCGCCATTCAGAATTTTTTTGCTTATGTGGTGAGTTTGCCTCTACATAAAGCGTTAATCCATTGCGTGTAATTTTCTCTTTGCCCTCTGTGGTATAGTTGCTATCTGCACCAAATGCGATTCCACAACTTAAAATACTTGCCAACGCAAGACTTAAAAATTTTCTTGTCATTTTAACTTCTTAAAATTAAGATATGTAGAATCTTAAGCAAAAAGTATGCCAATATTAAGATTCTATTGTTTATTTTTTAATACAAAATTATAGATTGCCACGACTTCGGACGAAGTCTCGCAATGACAAAAGACTAATCACTGCGTCATTACGAGAGAGATAACGAACGAAGCAATCCATAATCTTGCAAAAATCAATTTCTACAATAGAATCTTTTAAATAGTTCCATTATAGAATCCCGCCCTTACGATTCCATATTTTAAGAGATTCTGCTATGAAATTTGCTACAATGGCACAACAAAAACAAGGATAAAAACAATGGATTTTTCAAAAATCTCTGCTGTGATACTTGTCAAAAATGCACAAGCGACTTTGCAAGAATGCCTCCGCTCTATTCAATGCTTTGATGAAATCATATTACTAGACAATCAAAGCAATGATGATACCTTAAAAATTGCT
>NZ_CATKCB010000093.1:0-13952 GCF_949747025.1 Helicobacter sp. UBA3407
GCTTAGGCACACCTTTAAATTTTATCTCTTGATTAGTGTTGTCCTTTTGCAAGTTAATTTTTTGGATATTTAACTTTAAATCCTCCGCAACCTTATTCAAATCTTTTAGAGTTTTTACCTCTTGAGTTTGAGTTTTTGAAAATTCCAACAAATCCCTCGCGCTTTTTAAAGTTGTCTTTGTAGGCAAAGTATCCTTTGTATTATTTGAGATATTTATTTTTACATTTTTATTCCGTGATTCCGTCTTTTGCGATTCTACAAATTTTTTAGAAAGATTGTATTTTTCATCTAAACTCTTCAAAATATTGCTTTGTTGGCTACTATTTTTAGAAAATTTATTAAGCTCTTGTGGAATCTCTAGAGAATTTTGAGAAGTTTTTTTGGATTTAGTCTCTGATTTTTTAGAATTTTTATCCATACTTAGAAAATTGAAAATTTCGGCAAATCCCCCGCCTTCACTTTCGCTTACATTTTGGGCATTTGAAGTTTTGATGACACTTTTTTGATTGACTTGTTCAATATCTATTAAAGGAAGCATAGACGCGCCTTTCTCTAAGAATTTAGATTTAATTACTAGAGTATAAGCAAAAGCCATTCCAAAGATTTTTGATTATTTTTTTAGATTGTTTTAGTTAGAATCCACACCTAATTTTAATCTTAAGGAAAACAATGCAAGAAATCAGAAATATTGCGGTGATTGCGCACGTAGACCACGGAAAAACTACCCTAGTAGATGGACTACTTAGGCAGTCTGGAACTTTTGCAAACCACGAACAAATAGATGAACGTGTAATGGATAGTAATGAGATTGAAAAAGAAAGAGGAATCACGATTCTATCGAAAAATACTGCAATTAATTATAAAGGAACAAAAATCAATATTATTGACACTCCCGGACATGCTGATTTTGGAGGAGAAGTAGAACGCGTCTTGAAAATGGTTGATGGCGTGCTATTACTTGTAGATGCACAAGAGGGAGTAATGCCACAGACAAAATTTGTCGTCAAAAAGGCACTTGCGCTTGGAATCCGACCCATTGTGGTTGTCAATAAGATTGACAAACCCGCCGCACAACCTGACCGCGTGATTGACGAAGTGTTTGATTTGTTTTCGGCAATGGGAGCAAATGAAGAGCAATTAGATTTTCCAGTAGTTTATGCCGCTGCGCGCGAAGGATACGCAATAAAAGAATTAGAAGATGAGAAGAAAAACCTAGAACCGCTTTTTGATGCGATTTTAGAATATGTGCCTCTGCCAAGCGGAGAAAGTACAAATCCTCTACAAATTCAAATCTTTACCCTTGATTATGATAACTATGTGGGTAAAATTGGAATCGCTAGAATCTTCAATGGCAAGATTAGAAAAGGCGAAAATGTAATGCTTGCAAAAAGCAATGGAGAAAAAGTAACAGGTAAAATCACTAAACTAATTGGGTTCTATGGCTTGGCTAGAACGGAAATTGAAGAAGCCAAAGCGGGAGACATTATCGCCCTTGCAGGATTCCATTCTATTAATGTTGGAGATTCCATTGTGGATATCAACAATCCGATTCCACTTGACCCTATGCACTTAGAAGAGCCGACAATGAGTGTAAATTTTGCAGTCAATGATTCTCCTTTTGCAGGATTAGAGGGCAAACATGTAACGGCAAACAAATTAAAAGAACGGCTAGAAAAAGAAATGCAAACAAACATTGCAATGAAAATTGAGGAGCTAGGCGAAGGAAAATTCAAAGTCAATGGACGTGGAGAATTGCAAATCACGATTCTAGCCGAGAATTTGCGCCGAGAAGATTATGAGTTTAGTATTTCGCGCCCCGAAGTCATCGTCAAAGAAATTGATGGGGAAAAATGCGAACCTTTTGAATCCTTAGTTATTGATACACCTCAAGATTATGCCGGCAGCGTGATTGAAAAATTAGGACGCAGAAGGGCGGAACTAAAGGCAATGAATCCTATGGGAGAAGGTTATACACGACTAGAATTTGAGATTCCAGCGCGTGGGTTAATTGGCTATAGGAGCGAATTTTTAACCGATACAAAAGGGGAAGGTGTGATGAATAATAGTTTTTTAGAATTTCGCCCCTTTAGTGGAAGCGTAGAAACAAGAGGCAATGGTGCGCTTATCTCAATGGAAAATGGTGAAGCAACACCCTTTTCGCTAGGAAATATCCAAGAAAGAGGAGTTTTATTTATCCCACCACAAACTAAAGTTTATATTGGTATGATAATTGGCGAACATAGCCGAGAAAACGATTTAGATGTGAATCCCATCAAGGCAAAGCATTTAACTAATATGCGCGCAAGTGGCAGTGATGAGGCGATTAAACTCACACCACCAAGAGATTTAAACCTAGAGAGAGCATTAGAATGGATTGAAGAAGATGAGATTTTGGAAGTTACTCCCAAAAACATTAGAATCCGCAAAAAAATATTAGACCCGACACAAAGAAAAAGAAAAAGTAAATAAGAGGAGAATCTATGCTAACTGTTATCAAAAGAAATGGACGCATTGAACCACTAGATGTAACCAAAATCCAAAAATACACGCGTGATTCCGTTGTAGGGCTAGAAGGCGTTTCTCAAAGTGAATTAGAAGTTGATGCGAAGTTGCAATTTCGCGACAAAATCACTACACAAGAGATTCAGCAAACACTGATTAAAACCGCTGTAGATAAAATTGACATTGATTGTCCTAATTGGAGTTTTGTTGCAGCAAGGCTCTTTCTTTATGATTTATACCACCGCATTAATGGCTTTAATGGCTATAAAACCTTGCGCGAATACCTAGAACTAGGAGAAAATGAGAATCGCATTGTCAAAGGAATGAAAGAAAAATTTGATTTGGAACGATTAAATAAAAAAATTGACACAAACAGAGACCTGCAATTTAATTATTTAGGCATAAAAACGCTTTATGATAGATATTTACTAAAAGACAAAAAAGGCAATCCCATTGAATTACCACAACATATGTTTATGGGAATTGCTATGTTTTTAGCCCAAAATGAACAAGACCCAAATTTTTGGGCAGAACAATTTTATGATTTGCTTTCTAAATTTGAAGTTATGGCAGCCACCCCTACACTTTCAAATGCTAGAACTCCTCGTCATCAACTAAGCTCTTGCTATATTGGAAGCACGCCAGACAATATTGAAGGAATTTTTGATTCCTATAAAGAAATGGCACTTTTGAGCAAATATGGCGGTGGAATCGGTTGGGATTTCTCCAAAATTCGTGGGCTTGGAAGCTTTATTGATGGGCATAGAAATGCAGCGGGTGGAGTGATTCCTTTTTTGAAAATCACGAATGACATTGCCATTGCAGTAGATCAGTTAGGCACAAGAAAAGGTGCAATTTCTGTTTATTTAGAGCCATGGCATAGTGATATTTTTGATTTTGTGGATATTAAGAAAAATAGCGGGGAAGAAAGACGTAGAACACACGATTTATTCCCAGCACTTTGGATTCCCGACTTGTTTATGAAAAGAGTGCAAGAGGACGGCTTATGGAATCTCTTTGATTCACTCACTTGTTCAGATTTAACCAACCTTTATGGCAAAGCGTTTGAAGCGCGCTATATTCAATATGAACAAGACCCAAATATCCCTAAAGAAACGATTAAAGCAAAGGATTTATGGAAAAAAATCCTCACAAATTATTTTGAAGTTGGTTCTCCTTTCTTGTGTTTTAAAGATAATGCAAATTATGCAAATCCAAACTCACATACAGGAATCATTCGTAGCTCCAATCTCTGCACAGAGATTTTTCAAAATACTGAACCCAATGAATGTTTTATCCGTGTAGAATATGAAGATGGAACGATTGAGGATTTCTCTGAATATCAAGAAGTCATTACAGATTGTGGCATCAAAAAACCCTCCAACAAAATTACTTCCATTGACAGCATTAGAGGCAAAAAGGTTTTCATTGCGCAAAGAGAATCTAGCGATGGCAAAACTGCGGTGTGTAACCTCGCCTCTGTCAATCTTTCTAAGATTCACACCAAAGAAGATATTGAACGCGTTGTTCCTATTGCAATTAGAATGCTAGACAATGTAATTGATTTAAATTTCTGCCCCAATCGTAAAGTCAAGGTAACAAATCTCAACAATCGCGCGATTGGTTTAGGTGTAATGGGGGAAGCACAAATGCTAGCAGAAGCACGCATTGAATGGGGAAGCGACCAACACTTGGCAAAAATTGATGAAATAATGGAAATGATAAGCTACAATGCAATCCAAGCAAGTTGTCATCTTGCGCAAGAAAAGGGAGTTTATAGCGAATTTATTGGTTCAGAATGGTCTAAAGGAATCTTTCCAATTGACAAGGCAAATAATGAAGCAAAAAAACTTATTGACCGCGGAGGGCTTTTTGGATTCGTTTATGATTGGGATATTTTGCGCGAAGAAGTCAAAACCAAAGGGATTCGCAATGGCTATTTAATGGCGATTGCCCCGACAAGCTCTATTTCTATTCTTGTTGGCACAACACAAACGATTGAGCCAATCTATAAGCGTAAATGGTTTGAGGAAAACCTAAGCGGTTTGATTCCTGTTGTTGCCCCAAATTTAAGCTTAGATAATTGGAATTATTACATCTCTGCGTATGAGATTGACCAACGCTTACTTATCAAAGCCGCTGCGATTCGTCAAAAATGGATTGACCAAGGACAAAGCACAAATATTTTTATGGCTTTAAATCTTGCAAGCGGTAAATATTTGAATGAAATTTATATGTTAGCGTGGAAATTAGGCTTGAAATCCACTTATTATTTACGCTCTCAAAGCATTGAAGCAGAAAGCAACACAGACGCGATAGACCGCAGCATTGAATGTGAGGGTTGCCAATAAGTGAAAAAATCTTATCTAATTGATACTTCAATTATTTTAGATGATGTGGAGAATCTCTTTTTCCTCCACCAAAATGGAGAAAATGCAATCTTCATCTGTGATGTTACCTTAAGTGAATTGGACAAAAAGAAAGATTTAAGTAATGAGACAGGATTCTTTGCACGAGAATTTTTTAGGAATCTAGGGGATTTTGCTTCCACTTCTTCATTTAATCCTATGGAAAACGATAAAATCCACACATTTTATTTTACGATTCATCATCAAAAAATCCCATTACAAATGATTCATAGACCCAATTATAAAACCAAATTTCAAGACTATGGATTAAACGACGCGCGTATTTTGGAGATTGCCAAAGATTATCATTTTGTGCTACTTACAAACGATATCTCCCTCAAAGTCTATGCGCTTTCACTTAATCTTTCTTCACAATCTCTTTTAAGAGACAGAATAGAGAATCCCCAAGCCATTGAGTTTTTGAATCATTTTCAAATCCACAAAAGCAATATTAAAGAAAATCTTGAGCACAATGCGGCATTTGCTGCACTCAAAAATTGGAGTTTGATTGAGATTTCCGAACAAGACAACACCGAAAATAGCCTCTACCTCACAGGTAGAAAACATTATGGCATTAAACTAGACAATAGCTTTTATCCTTTGGATTTTGATGCGCGTTTAGAAGAGGATAAACTCTATATTAATCCAATTAACTTGGAGCAAAAATTTCTTTACACGCTTCTAACGCACCCCAAAAACAGAATCACAATTTGTAGCGGCGCGACAGGAAGTGGCAAAACACTCATTGCTTTGCAGGCAGGATTACATTTACTAAAAAAGGGCGTCGTCAATGGAATCGTTTATCTGCGCAATACTATCACCGCAAACGATAAAGAGGCGGAACTTGGATTCCGCAAAGGTGATGAAAATCAAAAACTTCATTATTTTATGTATCCTCTTTTTAGTGCAATTAACTTTATGATTACCAAAATGCAAAAGGAATCTCTTGCCAAACGCATTGAATATCGCGGAGAAGCAAACAGCATACAAAGTCAAGAAGCCACAGAATATTTCTTAAACAAACACAACATTGAAGTGCTAGACATTGCCCACGCACGCGGGGTGAGCATTGCCAAAAAATTTGTCATTTTTGATGAGGCGCAAAATGCCTCTAATGCAACCATTAAGCTAATTGGGACAAGAATGGCGGAAGATTCTAGGATTGTCTTTTTAGGCGACCCTATGCAGATTGACCACCCTTATCTTAGCAAATATCGCAATGGACTTATTAGCTTGCTAAAAAAAGCAAAGCAGGACGATTTTCTTGCAGGCATTGTTTTGCACCAAACTATTCGCAGTGAGATTGCTAGTTGGTTTGAAGAAAATTTCTAGAATATCGTAACTGCGATTCTATCATTTGTCATTGCAGAAAATCTCAAAACTTCTTGGCGCACATTGGCAACTTGCCCAAACTTGCGAACACCTTGCATACAAAAACTCACGACAAAACCGCAGTAAAAGCTATTCGCTCTTGCGGGATTCTATCTTGCCCAAAAAAGCTTGCAAATTCTCCAAATTAGCCTCTAGCTCCAACTGCACACCCTCTTGCAAAAATTCTTTTTGCACAATCTGAATCTCAAGTTTTTTAATCCAATATTCCGCTTTAGAAAATGCACTGAAAGGAATCTTTATCACAAGGGATTCTTGAGGAATATAAAGCTGCAATGCCCCCTGCTCTTTTGCCTTTTCTATTACATCTTTTGTGGCTTGTGTGTAAGCCCTTACAAGTCCGCCTGTGCCGAGCAATGTGCCTCCAAAATAGCGCACCACCAACAAACCGCATTCTATTAAATCATATCCACGCAAAACCTTTAAAGTAGGCATGCCTGAAGTGCCTTTAGGCTCTCCATCATCACTAAAACTCTCCTCAATTTGTCTCTGTGGATTAAACTTGCGTGAGGAAGTTACAAAATGCACGGCTTTGGGGTGTTTTATACGCATTTGCGCAACAAATTCTGTGAAATGTTTGATGGAAACCAAATAAGAAAGAAACTCTGAACCTTTCACTTCAAAACTAGATTCTACAATCTTTAAAGGATAATATAGGCTAGTCATTCTCATTTATTATGCGTTTGAGATTCCCTCCTGCAAAACTCACAATTTTATTTCCGATAGAATCCAAACCAACAATCTCACAAATTGCCCCCTTCGCAATAGCTTGTTTGGGCATACCAAAAACAACACAGCTTGCTTCATCTTGCGCAATCGTATAAGCTCCATTATTATAAAGCTCTTTGATTCCTATGCTTCCATCGTCTCCCATACCCGTCATAATAATCGCAAGAACATTTTTACCTGCAACATTATTTACACTGCGAAACATCACATCTACACTTGGACAATGACGAGAAATACGAATCCCCTCTTGAGGTTCGGCATAATAATCATTGCGTATCCTCTTCAAAACCATATGCAAGCCACCCGCTGCCAAATAGACACAAGAATCTTTCAAAATAACTTTTTCGCGCACTTCATAAACATCTAGCTCGGAGATTCTATTAAGCCTTTGAGCAAAAGAAGTAGAAAAGTTACCCGGAATGTGTTGCGTAATCACAATGGGAGGTAAATTGCGTGGTAGGGTTTGTAAAATCTTTGCAATCGCATCTACTCCCCCTGTGCTTGCACCAATGGCAATCAACTTTTTGCCATCTCCTTTATAGGGGTCAGATTTCAACAATAAATCTGGATGATATTTTTTATTTATATCTGTCAAGCTAATCCATCACTTTTACAAAGATATTTTTTCCTAAGCGATCCACCTTAGGAGCAAGATTTAAAATATTTTCTGAATGCCCAAGATATAGCGTCCCACCAATTTTCAGATGAGAGAATATTTGACTCAAAATCTGTTCTTGGTCTGAAACCTTGAAATAAATCAGCACATTGCGACAGAAAATAATATCAAATTCTTTTATCCCAAAAGGATACCTTGAATCATAAAGATTCTGCTGTTTGAAAGTCAAAATATTTTTCAAATTTGACTTTGCGTCCATAAAAAGCTCGTGGTCGTTTTTGTGTTTTATATCAAAATAATCTTTTAAATCTACCCAAGTAGGCAAAGGATTCAACTTGGTATTTACGATATATTTACCCTTTTTGGCAAAATCCAACACCGAAGTATCAATATCAGTCGCAAGAACACTCACAGGAGTGCTAGAGCAATAAATTTCTTTTGCATAAAGTAAAGTTGTTGCGATAGAATAAGGTTCTTCACCCGTAGAACTAGCCGAACAATAAACTTTTACTGGCTCATTTTCCTTTAATCTATGTGGCAAGATTCTATCTAACATATCCTCAAAATGGAATCCCTCGCGAAAGAAATCTGTTTTATTTGTCGTAAAAGCATTGACAAATTCCTGTTTAAAATGCCCATGCGTGACTTGATGAAAAAAACTATCAAAATCCTGAATATTAAATTTGCGTTTTAGTATATCCAAACGATTTTTAATAGTAGAATCTTTGCTAGTCGGCAAGTAAATTCCTGCGACTTTATAGATAATTTCTCGCGCCTTATTAATATCGCTGTTGTTAATATTGACAGACATTCTTCCTCTTTAGTTTAAATTATGCTGTTTTTTATAGGCTTCTTGCCATTTTTGTGAAGTCAAAGTATCGGTTACTTGCCCAATATTTTGGTATTGTTGATAATAATCTTCTACAAAAGCTCTTATTTCTGATTTTATAGGCTTATAATTTCCTTCAGAATCTTTTAGGGCATAATTATCCAAAAAAACTTTTGCATCTTGCTTGTTTAAATAAGTTACAATCAACTGATTATAAACATTCAAATATTGCTTTTTTAAGGCTTGCATTGTGGTTTCATTGACTTTAATCTCTAATGCCGTTGTTTCAAAATCACCTTTATAATGCAAAACTCCTGCGCCAAATAAAACTTCCAAATGGATTAAACCCTCGCAATAATAAGGCAATACTTCATCTTCTTTCATCCACGCAATCAAACCTACCGCACGCGCAATGGTATTAAAAATAAGCTCTTTTAGCAAGGGTTGATTGGGGGATAAAAAATAATAGGCAAGCCCGCCCATTGTTGCCTTAAATTCTTCTATGTTTTTAAATTGCCCACTTGCGTTCATTTTTAATTCACTATCTGAACTTACCCATAAAATATGCCCAAACTCGTGCCCAATCGTTGCAATCTCATACACTTTATACCAATTTTCTTTTTTGAAAAACAATAACTCTCTATTAAAATCTAAAAAGTCTTGCGGAAAAGTCTTAGAAGATAGAAGCATAAAAGGCTTAGCCATAGATAATTCGCGCACTCTATCGGGAAAATAAAAAATCTTTTTGCCATATTTTTTGCTAACT
This sequence comes from Helicobacter sp. UBA3407, assembly GCF_949747025.1. Classification (NCBI taxonomy): domain Bacteria; kingdom Pseudomonadati; phylum Campylobacterota; class Epsilonproteobacteria; order Campylobacterales; family Helicobacteraceae; genus Helicobacter; species Helicobacter sp. UBA3407. The sequence goes on from NZ_CATKCB010000093.1 coordinate 9,240, forward strand.
TTTTCGTCATTTGGCACGACTTGCGCACTAAAAAGCCCATTTAGTTCTGCTCCATAAAAAAGTGCGGGTAGCCCACCATAACTTTGCGTTTTAAGCAAAGATTCCTCTACACACGAATTAATTTCTTTTTTATATTCGGTATGGGGGGCTTTAGAGCTGTAAAATTGATAAAATTTTAACATAGATTCTTTGGAAATTTTACAATCCTGCTCTTCTTGAGGATTAAGCAAATCAATTCCTTCGTAAATTCTAGCAATACGCAAATCCCATTCAGGGGCAACAGCCTTTCTAAAATGGTCTTCATAATATTCTAAAGGATGTCCAATCTGCAAAGGAGTAGAAATCGCCATCCAAGCCTTATCCACAAGTCTCCAAGATTCCAACAAACGGTTCGTATTTGTTTGCATTAAAGCGGATTTTAAGGTTTTTAAATAATGCAAATGCGCATTTTTTTGCTCTAATTTCGGTAAAACTTCTGGGGTTTTTTCCAAAGATTCAATCCCTGCATTAAAAGCCTTTTTTAATTCCTCAAACTCTTCTTGAAAAAAATCTGCATACGCCACGGCTTGATAGATAGAATCCTTAAGCACGGGCACAGAGTAGCTTCTATCTCCTATTTCATTTTCATTGACTAATGTATCTTTTTGTATTGGAAGATCGTTTAAAGTTTCTTGACTTAAAATATTTTTTAAAGAGAGTGTAGAAGTGGAGGAAACCTCCATACTAGGCTTTAAAACTTCTAAGATTTTTTGTAAATCTTTATTGTATTTTTGATTTAATTCACGATTGATTCCTAAAATCAAATCCCTCTGCCAAGCTATAAAAAATCCATTAAAGCATAAGCCTATCTTATGCACTGCTTGAATTAATGCCCGCAAAAATGGACTTAAAAGCCTCTCCTTTGTGATATATTCTAACAATAATTGATGTTTTTCCATATGAAAATTACAAGTGATTTTTAAAAGCTGCATTCTTAAGCTGATGATTTGTTCTTCTTGCATTTCAAGCTTTTGCAAGACATTCATCAGAGGAGCCTCTTGCAATGCTATTACGCGGTCTAAACAAGCAAGTAGAGACTCACGATTGTGTGGAATCTGCACAAAAATACTTTCCAAAAAATGTGGAACTTTATCTGTTTTGATAGATTCATAAAGTGCATTCGTCTGCTTATTTTGTGCTTCTATGCGTTTATAAATTTTTGTAATATCGTGCAAAACATCCGCTTCTGTCATTTTTACTCCTCACTCTGCTGTACTCTCCACCTTTTTGTGTTTTTTGATGATTTGATATGCTTGATTAATAGATTGTAATTTTTTGGTGGAATCCTCCATAATAGACTGCTCCAAACCCTTGTGATATAAAATATCTGGGTGGAATTGGCGCACGAGATTCTTATAAGTTTTTTTAATATGTTCCATACTATCCTCTTCACTTACACCTAAAGTAGCATAAGCTTCTTGCAAAGTAGAATCCACTTGTTTTTGGGCATAAAATTCTTCAAAGGTATCATAAAGAGTATTAAAATCCTCATTATCAATCTCCAAATAAGCCGCAACATCTAAAATAATTTCGCGTTCCTCACTTCCTAGCTCACCGTCCGCATAGGCAAGAGCAAGCAAATATTCTACCAATTTTAAGCGACTTTTATATTGTCCTTTGGTAAGTGTTGCATAGCTTCTAGTTAGGGATTCCACACTTTCATTGGTAAAATCAAAAATTTTATGCAAAATTTCTAAAATTTCATCTTTTTGATTCATTGCGCTTTGCAAACACAACGCGTCTGCAATATCCTGTATGGTGTTTTCCATAAGCTCTAGCTCTAGCTCACACACTTTACCATCACTTTGAGCAAGTTTAGACAAAAGAGCAACAATCAAGCCATATTCACTTTTTGCAATCTTCTCCTCTCTGCTAAGACTAGAGATTTGCTCTTGATTTTTGTATGGATTTTGATATTCGCTTAATTCGCTATCCTTTTCTTCATTGTTAATTTGAGGACGTTTTTGTGGGTGATTAAGATAATCTCTAAAATTAATCATTGCAATGGCAATAATGACAATCGTAACAAGCAGTAAAATCTCCATTCACAACCCCTATTTTGTAAAAAATCCTTTAAGCTTATTTAGGATTCCACTTTCATTCAAAAATCCCAATTCCGCAAGCTTATGTTTAATCTCCGTGATTCCATCATTATTTGCCTCTACTTCTACGCTTTGACTTTCAATATCTACGCGCAAGGAAGGATATTTTTGCAAAAGTGCTTCATTGATTTTTTTAACACATCCTTGACATTTGATATTTTGACATTGTATTTTTTCCATAATTTAAATTTCCTCAAGTTATTGATGTGGTGTGGTGGGCCCTATAGGACTTGAACCTATGACCAATCGGTTATGAGCCGAGTGCTCTAACCAGCTGAGCTAAGGGCCCTTTTTGAAAAAGAGGTATGATTATACACAAATTTATATCTAAAGGCAAGTAAATTTTCTAATACAGCAAAAAGAATCATAAAAGTAATAAAACTACTGCCTCCATAACTAAATAATGGCAATGGAATCCCAACCACAGGTGCTAACCCAATCGTCATTGCAATATTCACTCCCGAATAAATAAAAATCAACAAGCCTATACAATAAGAAATCACTTTCAAAAAGTAGTCTTTTTCATTTTCATAACTCATAGAAAAAATGTGAAAAATCAAAGAAGCATAGAGAATAAACAATCCAATTGCGCCTACAAAACCGAATCTTTCTACAAAGTAAGGAAAAATAAAATCACTTGTCGCAATAGGCAAAAACCTATATAATGCCTGTGTGGCTTCTTCTTTTTCCTTTCCATAGATTCCTCCAGAACCTACGGCAATCATTGCTTGTTTGACTTGATAATCTGGCTCTTTGGATATGAAATCCACGATTCTTTTTTTCTGATAATCGTGTAGATTCGCATACAAAATAGGAGATAGAAATAAAACACCAATCGCTAAGGTAAGCCAAATCTTATAATTTACCCCAATTAAAAACAATGCGCCAAAGCTCATCAACAATAATACAAGCGCTGTTCCTAAATCAGGCTGTTTTAAAACTAACAAAAAGGGCAACAAAATCAAAAAAGAAAGTTTCAAAAAATCTAACAACTTATAGCCATTTTTAGGAGGTGGCTTTTTATCCACATAATAAGCTATCATCAAAATTAATGCGGGTTTCATCGTCTCTGAAGGTTGAAAAGTAAAATGAATAAAAGGAATTTCAAGCCATCTTTGCGCGCCCAAACGCGTATCTCCAAAAAACTCAACTAGAACCAAAAATGCGACATTAACACAATAAAAACCAACAATAAACCACGGGATTCTACGCATAGGAATCAAAAATACCACCACAAAAATCAATAATCCTACGCCCACATAAACTAAGACTTTGCTACCCAAAAATTCGTTATTTTCGTTAATCAAAAACCAAGACAGCAGAATAATTGGCGCAATCAATAAAGGCAAAGTATAATCAAAATATGCTAGAATCTTGCGGTTAATTTTAAACAAAAGACAATCCCAAAAATAAATATTGCGGTAATTTTAAGGATAATTTTAACATAATTTTTAAATAAAGATTGTATAAAAAATGAAAAAAAAATTACATCTTGCTTTTGCGTATGATTCCTCCTCTGTTTTTTTGAATCAAAATTCTGCTTGCAAGGATTCTAATCCCCAACAAAAACAGGATTTTATTTCCCACCAAACATTCACTCCTAATGCCGATGAAATAGGAATCCGAGCAGATATTTTTCTCGCCAAAACACTACAAATCTCGCGCTCACAAGTAGAAAAACTTTGTGCAAACAAGCAAATCTTGCTCAATGGCTCTCCTCTTAACAAACTCGGAATCTTTTTAAAAGCACAGGATATTCTTATTCTTCAAGAGATAGCCAAGCCTCTTAGCGATTCTGCAAATTCTCAAACTTTTGAGATTCCAATTCTCTACCAAGATGAAGAATTATTGATTTTGAATAAACCTGCCGGATTAATCGTTCATCGTGCAAATGCGCAAGATGAACAATACACGCTCGTAGATTGGCTAAGACAAAAAAAATTTTCGCTTTCTAATCTTGGGGATTCTTATCGCGCAGGCATTGTGCATAGATTAGATAAAGGCACAAGCGGTGCAATCGTAATTGCAAAGACGAATTTCGCGCACGAACATCTAAAATCACAGCTTCAATCACGTCAAATGGGACGCTATTATCTTTGTGTCATTGACCAAGCATTAAAAGAATCGCAAATGGTAGATTCTCCACTGATACGACATTCCAAAAATCGTTTAAAATACACTACGGCAAACAAAAATAATCCTAATGCAAAATCTGCTAAAACCGCGTTTTTTAAAATTTCCTCCGCACAAAATGAAAAATTGCATTATGAACTCATCGGAGCAAAGCTTTTCAGCGGACGCACACATCAAATTCGTGCGCATTTGAGTAGTTTAAATCGCCATATTTTGGGTGATTACTTTTATGGTTATTCAGGAGATTCCCATTTCAATGGATTTTTAGAAGATAGAATCTTGCTTCACTCTCATTTACTTTATTTAAACCACCCAACAAATGGAAAAATTTTACATTTTTATGCTCCGCTTTTTAAGGATATGCAAGACTTTTTAAAAACCTATTTTTCTTTAGAAAGCTATCAAGATTCCTCCAATAATCTACTTTTTCCGCTTGAAA
>NZ_CATKCB010000094.1:0-8874 GCF_949747025.1 Helicobacter sp. UBA3407
GAATCTAGCGGAGGTGGAGGCACACAAGCCAAAGTAGAACTCAATAATTCTGAAATGAAAAATATGGCGATGCTTTTAGATGTACGCTTGCAAGTCAAGGTTAGAATCGGGCAGAAAAAAATGCTTCTTAAAGATGTAATTGCTATGGACATTGGAAGCGTTGTGGAACTCAATCAACTTGCAAATGACCCCTTGGAAGTCTTGGTAGATGACAAAGTCATCGCAAAGGGTGAAGTCGTTATTGTAGATGGAAACTTTGGGATTCAAATCACTGAAATTGCTCCCAAAAAAGATAGAATAGAGCAGCTTTTATAACAAAAAGTGGAATCGCAAATCAAACTTTTTGAAATCTCTCTTTATTTGCACATTCCTTTTTGTGATAGCAAATGCGGATATTGTGCTTTTAATTCCCAAATCAACAAAAATCACTTAAAAACAATTTATATGGAAACTCTCGCCCGATATGTTTCCTATAAGATTCACAACCTTTTAGAAGAAAACCAAAATTTACAAATTACTTCAGTTTATATTGGCGGGGGCACTCCAAATAGTGTAAAATCCCGTGCTTATTCATCTCTTTTTGCGGAGTTTTCTCCCTATCTTGCACCACAAGCAGAAATTAGTATTGAAGCAAATCCTAACTCCCTAAGCTTAGAATGGTTGCAGACGCTTCAAAGTTTGGGTGTCAATCGCTTAAGCTTAGGAGCGCAAAGCTTTGAGGATTCTAAACTTATCTTTTTGGAGAGACACCATAGGAAAGATTCTATCTTTTACGCCATTGAAATGGCACTAAAGGCTGGTTTGAAGAATCTTAGCATTGACTTAATCTATGGCACACCCTTGTGTAATGCTTCATTACTCACACAAGAATTAGAAACCGCCTGTGCTTTACCCTTAAGTCATCTTTCCGCCTATCAGTTAAGCATTGATGAGGGAAGTAGATTCTATGCAAACAAGGAATCATTAGGAAATTTGAGGGATTTTGAGGGGGAATTTGAGGGATTTTTGAGTATGGGACATTTTATTAAATCCTATTTACAAACCAAAGGATTTAAGCAATATGAAGTCAGCAATTATGCCAAAACCAGTCCCTCTTATCATAATCTTCGCTATTGGGAGGGCAAGGAATACCTAGGCATTGGTGCGGGAGCTGTTGGATTTCAAGGAGGCGTGCGCACAAGTATGCCAAAAAGTATTGAAAAATTTTTGTCGGGATTCTATGAAGAAAAAGAAATTTTAAGTACGCACAATCAACTCTTGGAACATTTGTTTTTGGGATTCCGCTCTTGTGTTGGCGTAGAGAGGAAAAGAATCCCCAACACGCGCAATCTTAAAATTTTGTTAGAAGAAAATAAAGTGGAGCAAGACGGGGAAAGAATTTATGCAAAAGATTATTTTTTGGGTGATGAAATCGCCTTGTTTGTAGGATAAGCCAATGGAAGTGCAAACACCAAAAATCGTGCTAGCCCTTGACATAGGACTTAAAAGAATCGGGGTAGCAAAGGCGATTCAAAATATTGCCCTACCCCTCCCACCAATTCTGCGCAAAAACCGCAATCAAGCAGCCAAAGAAATCAGTCAGCTCCTCTTAGACTCCAAAGCGAATGTATTAGTGGTTGGAATCCCTATGCAAAAGAGGGATTCTGCTTTGACAGACGAGGATTCTCTTGCAACAATGCAAAAAAGAATCCGACATTTTGTCAGCTTACTTACGATTCCACCTCATCTTGAAATCATCTTCTTGGACGAAAGCTTCAGCTCCTTTGAGGCATTGCAAAAACTAGAGGACAAAAAATCACGCAAAAAGGCACACAGCAAAGATGGCAGCCTAGATTCTCTTGCAGCTCTTGTGATTTTAGAAAGATATTTGATAAACTTTGATAGAATTCCGCAATCCAATTCAAAAGACGAAAATAATGACAAGCAATCCACTCGCAATTAAAGAATACTAACAAAAACAAATGCATACTCTTTTGCAAGAAATCAAGCAATTTGGTGAATTTAGTAGTCAATTTTATGCTTTGGAATCTTTTAGGCAAGAATTAAAACCCTTTTATCAGTGGAAATTATTGGATAGATTTGTAGGATTTAGAGGCAAAAAATCAACGGAGATTTCATAGACCACCATATCACTGCTTATTTTGCTCCTTTGGCTTTTAAGCGCAAAAGTTGGGAGCAAATAGCCCCCTCTTAAGCAAAGCACTTCAAGCCTCCCAAACGCACTTTATTTATGTCTCTCTCCCTTTGAAGCTTAGGATTTATCCTAAATTGGTTGCGAAGGATTCTACATTTTTACAAGGTGCTTCCACTTTGCTACAATTTAGACAAATAACTTTAAAACTCGTGCAAAACGGGGTAGAAGTCTTGGATATTTCTCCTCTTTTTATGCAACACAAAAAAAGGACAATACACATCTTTTTACCAAAGGGCATCATATTTCTTATAAGGGCGCAAGCTTGGTCGCGCAAATAATTGCACGGATTATATCCAACAAACGACAGATTTCGTGCCTGATAATGTGCATTTCAAAGCATAAAACCTCTTTGGATTCCTATCAAAAACGATAATTTACAGAGAGGGGAAAACTTATATTGCAGATAAAAAAGATTCTCCCTTTTGTATTTTTGGTAATTGCAACTTACAAGCTTATCACAAAGAAGGTGCAGGGATTGCCTCCAATCTTGCTTTTGCTTTAAAAAAGAAATAGATTATTTGGGGAGGAAATTAATCTTTTAGGATAGGGAATTGGTTTCCTTAGTGGCTCTTTCGTGCGCACCTCTGCTGTAAGTGGTATAACCAAAAAGAGTAATAAAGAAAAAATATGGAAAGCACTAAGAGGAAAAAAATTTATAGAGAATCAATGGAACACTCTTGCACTCAAATCACGATAAGATAACTACTCTTATCATAAATTTAAGATTCTTAAAAGCAATGGAAGAAAATTCTTAATGAGCTAAAAATAAAATCAGAGATTTATCATTCAAAAGCAGGTTAATTTGCACACCTTGTTTGTCTGTTAAAACTTGATAAATCTCATCTTCATTTTTGAAGGCTTTTGGTAACGAGATTCCAATTGAAATGCTATTTTCAGCCAATACCGCTTTGGAGCGACCTGCGATGATGTTAGTAAATTCCGAAATAACATCTAACAACTCTTCATCGCTTTGGGATTCCTCTCCCAAAAGCATCATAGAAGCTTCCTTGACTAGCACCTTGCTAAAGCACAATGCCACGATTCCGCTTACATCGCCTTCAAAAGTAATCATCGCCCCCATTATATCTACTTCGTTAGTTTTGTTGTATTTGGTTACTTTGTAATCTGTACGTTTTGCCTCGCCACCCGTCAAAGAAGAAAGCGTTTCAATTGCCGCATTGACAAATACAGGCAACTGCGCTACCAAATTCTTAGTTAATCCCTTGCTTTTTTGTTGTGAAGTTTGATGCACTTTAGCAAGTTCTCTAATTTTCGCGTCATTTCTGCATTTATCTATATTATCAAAAAACAAAATATTACTACGCATACAAAGCTCTTGTCTGCTGTGATCTAAAGGAGTCTTTAGCCCACAAATTGCAATACAAGCCCCAAATTTTGTATTATTGAGTGCCAAAGACATAATAAAATCCAATGCAGCTAAATTAAAATCTTTGGTATCACTCGCATCAAAAATAAAAACTCTATAACCCTCTCTTAAGCGCGAATTGTGTGCTTGGATATTAAAAGAAAGCGAGATATTTTTATCTACTTTTTTATAAAGCGTATAAATCACGATTCCATTATTAATCGTAATGGGAATGAAATTGCTTGTAATATCAAAATAAATATCATACAGATAAATAGCTTTATCAAGATATTGACGCCGCTTATCCATAAACTCTTCACCGCTATTGACACAGATTACCTCATATCCCTTAGCAGTCAGCTCTTGAGAAATCAACGTCTGCATCATACCATCTGCATCATAATAAATCACACTTTGATTTAGCGGAGGAATTTTAAGTCCAAGCAAGAGATTTGCCATATGTTCTGTGCGAAAAAGTGGTAAGCTTTTGTTGGGAAAAAGAGATTTCAACTTAGGGAATTGCGCATCATTATAGCCTACGAATGCTACTGCAATGCTCACTTTATTTTGCATAGCAAGCAAAGCTTTAGCGATAAGAATCGTCGCACCCTCATCAAATTGCGCAATATGCTCAAACGAAAAATACACTGCTTTGAGTGCGAGAGAACGAATTGTCGCGCTATTGGAGATAAGCACACCACAAATTTCTTTTGCTTCTTTCATCTCCAAGCGCACATCTGGCGCATAAATCGCAATATCGTGTTTAATGATAGGTCTCAATTCCTCAAACCTTTAAAAGTCTTATTTGGTATAAACTTCTGCCTCTACTCTTCTATTTTGTTTTCTGCCCTCTTTTGTGGCATTATCTGCAATCGGTCTTGTTTCGCCATAACCTTTTGCTTCCAATCTCTCTGGAGAGATTCCTTCTTCTATAATTTTATCTTTTACCGCTGTTGCGCGACGTTCAGATAGTTGTTGATTGTAAGCTGAATTTCCTGTGGAATCTGTATGCCCATTAATGATTGCAGTTTGATTTGGATTTTGTTTCATATATTCTGCAAAATCTGTGATTTCTACATTATATTCTGGTGCAATGGTTGTAGAATCAAATGGGAATTGCACAGAGAATGTATGAATATGAGACAATGTCTCTGTTGGTTGTGGCTCTGGTTGTGCGTAAGTTCCAAATGGAATACTAAAACCAACCATTGCAATCACATCACTACGTCCATCAAAACTTGCCAAATGTCGGAGTTCTGTTTTTAGGTGGAGGTATTCTGCAATTTCATGACGCAATCCCACACCATATTGTCCAAAGAAATCACTATCCATATTTTGGAAATTATGGCTTAAATCCTCATAACCAAGACCTCCTAAAATATAAACAGAAGTTTTATCCCATACTTCAAATTCTTTTACAAGGTTCATATAATAGCGATTAATATCCGTAGATTGTCCTTGCTCACTACCTTTTGCGCTATCTGCGCGGTCATAACCAAGTTCTACAAGCACACTTGGTGCAACACGACTAGCAAACTTCAAACCATAACTTAAATCCGCGCTATTTTTGTAACGATCATTGTCGATATGGAAAGTTCCACCAACTTGCGGAGTAACCTCAAATAGGTTGTTAGCCGCAAAAAGCGAGCCACTTAATGCGAGTGAAAGCGCAAGAATTTTTTTCATAATTTTCTCCTTTAAACAATATAAAATTTATATTATAACTAATTTTTTGGCTATAATACTAGGTTTTATTGAAATTTTGTGTTTAATTTTAATTTCAAGGTAACATTTATTCAAATATTAAAAGGTAATTCCTAATGAAAGATTTTGAACAAATCCGACAAAATCTTGTCCAATTTATTGCAACCGAAGTTCAAGCAAGAGGATTTCAATTCGTTGTTTTTGGGTTAAGCGGTGGCGTTGATTCTGCAGTCGTTGCACGTCTTTGTCAGCTTGCTTTTCCAAACAATCATCAAGCCCTTTTAATGCCCTCCAAACAATCCTCCCAAACAAGCCTAACCCACGCATTAGAACTCTGTAAAAAATTTAATATTTCCTATCAGATTCTACAACTCCACCAACCACAAAGTGCTTTTGAAGCAACTTTGCAAGGATTAGATTCTACGCCCTTGCGATTAGGGAATCTTTGTGCGAGATTGCGTATGATTTGTCTCTACGACTACGCTTTTACACATAATGCTTTAGTGATTGGCACAAGCAATAAAAGTGAGATTTTGCTTGGCTATGGCACAATCTTTGGTGACTTAGCCTGCGCAATAAATCCTATCGGCAATCTCTATAAAACAGAAATTTATGAACTTGCGCGTGCTTTAGGGGTTCCGCAAACTATCCTAGAAAAAGCACCAAGTGCGGATTTGTATGAGGGACAGAGTGATGAGAAGGAATTGGGTTTTCCTTATGCAATCTTAGACAGAATTATGCTACTATTAGACAAAGGCGCAAAAGACGATGAAATCTTGCAACAAAATCTACCACGAGAGGCGTTAAGATTGGTCAAAGAGAGAATTTCTCACTTTGATTTTAAGCGCAAAATGCCAGAAATTGCAAATATTTAAAGGAAAATTTATGCGAAGTATTCCCTATTTTATCCCTGATATTACAGAGGCAGAAAGAGATGCAATTCTCAATGTATTAGAAAATCCAAGTCATAATATTGTGTTAGAGCTTGAAGAAGAATTTAAAAAATACATTGGTATCAAACACGCAATTTCAGCTGTTAGCGGAACAGCTGCTTTTCATTTGTGTCTTTTTGCTATGGATTTAAAACGAGGGGATAAAATCTTATGTTCCGTGAATTGTCACCCTAGTTTTCCAGAAATGATTCGGCATTTTGATGCAGAACCGATTTTTGTGGATATTGAAGAGGATACCTTTCTCATTTCTTTACAAAAATGTAAAGAAACATTAGAAAGAATCGGAAACAAAAAATTACGTGCAATTATCATTAGCCATGTTGCAGGGCAAGCTTGCGATATAGAGCCTTTTTACGATTTAGCCGAACATTACAATATTAAAGTCATTGAAGACGCAACGATGGCATTAGGATTGACGCACAATGGTTTAAAAATCGGCTCTCATCATAGCTTTGCAAGCATTTTTAGCGTTGTGCTAGATTCTGCAAATCCTGTTGCACAAGCCGGTATGCTCACAACACAAGACGATGAACTTGCTGCACAGGCAATGCTTTTGCGCTACCACGGAGTTGTGAGTGAAAAAACTACTAGCACGCGTCCGCAATATCTCTATGATGTCGTAGGGATTGGCAACAAATACAATATTAGTTACCTTGATACCGCACTTTGTCTAAGTCAGCTTAAGCGCATTGATTATATTATCAAAAAGCGTCAAGAAATTGCAAAATATTATATTCACGCATTACAAAACGCCCCCCATCTTGTAATGCCAAGCGCCAAAAGCGAACACATTTTTTTTCATTTTATCATCAAGGTAGATAAGAATCGCGACCATTTTGCACGTGAGCTAAAGGAATGCGGTATAGAAAGTGCGCTTCATTTTGTGCCATTGCATTTATTGAGTTATTACAAAAACAAATACAAATACAAAATCAGTGATTTTCCCGTCTCTCTTAAAAACTACCAGCAGATTTTAAGTTTGCCTATTTATAGCGCAATGCAAAAAGAAGACATAGACTATGTTTGCAAGCAAGTTTTGCGCCTTGCAAGCGAGCGTGTTTAATGCGTAAAATTGAAAAATATTTTTTTGCACCTAGCCCATTGCAAAAACTCCTTGCCTTTTGCCTTTTGCCTTTTAGCCTCATTTACTGCATTATTGCCACTCTCAAGCGAAAATTCGCACGCTTTTATGATTTTGGGATTCCAATTATTAGTGTGGGGAATCTTGTTTTAGGTGGTAGTGGTAAATCGCCTTTTATTATAGAAATTGCGAAAAATTATCCAAATTCTTGCGTGATTTTGCGTGGATTTGGGCGCAAAAGCAAAGGCTTAAAAGTTGTCAGTATTCAAGGCAATCTACAAACAAATGTGCAAATTGCCGGTGATGAGGCGATTATGCTCGCCAAAAACCTGCCTTATTGTAGTGTAATTGTCAGCGAAAATCGCAAAAATGCGATTCTAAAAGCCAAAGAATTAGGAGCCAAGATTGTCTTTTTAGACGATGGATTCCGCTTTAATTTCAAAAAATTAAACATCATCTTAAAACCTAAGCTAGAACCTTACTTTGACTTTTGTATCCCAAGCGGCGGGTATCGCGAACACAAAAGCTCCTATCAAAAAGCTGATATTCTAGCACAAGAAGGCAGAGATTATGAGCGCAAAGTCCAACTCCTCTACCCCACCAAAAGAATGCTACTTCTTACGGCGATTGCAAATCCCTCACGATTGGATTCTTACTTGCCTGATGTAGTAGGAAAAATCATCTTGAAAGACCATTCTTTTTTTGATAAAACCAAAATACTAGAAGAATATGCGCGTCTTAGTGCCACTTCTCTCCTTGTTACGCAAAAAGATGCAACAAAACTTGAGGAATTTGGCTTGCCACTTTCTCTTTTGCATTTAGAAATGCACATTAATCCCGTAATCCAACAAAGCATTCAAGAATATATTGCAAAAGAATCGTAATTACCATTGCGAAAATGCGTAACCTCAAATCTTTTTTTCAAGTTTGAATCCTCATAGAAATTGCTTCGCTATGCTTAAATGAGACTCTTAAGATGAATGCTTGAATAAGCTTAGAAATTCGCGCTTGTAGCGTCTAATCTCCCTTACATTAAGAGAAAAATAGATTCCACAAGCCAAAAGCAAACAACAAGCAATAATCAACGCTAAAGGAAAGGGTGTATTCGCTTCTACCGCTCCTACGACAAAAGAAATCACCCCCGCAAAGATAAATTGCACCATTCCCAAAATGGCTGAAGCACTTCCAGACATTTGTTTGAAACGCGCCATTGCAAGCGTTGTGGTGTTTGGCACAATAAAACCATTCATTCCAAGCATTAAGAACAAAAGAATCTCAAAAGGCAAGAATCCCAAATCCAACCACCCGACTACAAGCAATACTAATGCAACCCCAAACATCATCACAAACGCATAAGGCAACACTGCATAAGGAGAATATTTACGCACGATTCTTGCATTAATATTGGCAAAAATCATAAAACTAAGTGCATTCACTCCAAAAAGGATTCCATAGGTTTTTTCGCTTAAACCAAAGTATTCGCGAAAAATAAACGATGAGCCGGTAATATAGGCAAAAATTGTTGCCATTACAAGACTAGAGGATAGAATATAAATGCGGAATCTGCGGTCTTGCA
>NZ_CATKCB010000095.1:0-5561 GCF_949747025.1 Helicobacter sp. UBA3407
ATTTTGCAAACCATGTTTTTTCAGCTCTTGGGGAATTAAATATTTTTTGGCAATTTGTTCCTTTTGGCTTGGTGTGTAGCTATTAATATTGATAAACTCCATTCTATCACGCAAAGGTGCTGGAATCGCGCTCACATCGTTTGCCGTTGCGATAAAAATCACTTGTGATAAATCCAAATCAAAATTTGTATAATAATCTCTAAACTCCTTATTTTGCTCTGGGTCAAGAATCTCTAACAACACAGAGGAAGGGTCGCCACGAAAAGAATTATGAATCTTATCTATTTCATCTAGCACCACAACTGGATTCATTTCTTTTGCGTCAATCAAACCCTGCACGATTCTACCGGGCATTGCACCAATATAAGTGCGACGATGTCCGCGCAACTCATTGACATCTTCTAAACCACCCAACGCAATTCGCACCAATTTACGCTTCAAAGCAGTGGCAATAGAGTTTGCAAGGCTTGTCTTGCCCACCCCCGGAGGTCCGTAAAAACACAGAATCGTTCCTTTATTTTCATTGTTATTTCCTTTGCCACGCAATGCAAGCAACTCACGCACAGCAAAATATTCCACAATGCGCTCTTTTGGCTTTTCTAGCGCAAAATGGTCTTTGTTAAGCTGCTTTTCTACCCCATCAATATTCAGCGGTTTTTGTGCAAACAAACCAAAAGGAATCTCTAAAACCAATTCAATATAATTTTGCAACAAATTCGCATCTGCGCTGTCTTGGTGCATTCTTGAAAGTTTGGCAATTTGCTTGGAAATCTCCTTATAGGCGTCTTGGCTCATTTTGTTTTTTAGTTTTTCTAGTTTTTGGCGATATTCTTCTATCTCTGCGTCTTTACCAACATCTCCGCCCAACTCTTTTTGAATCTGTTTTAATTGCTCTTTTAAGAAATACTCTTTATTGACTTTTTCCATTTGAGAATTAACTTTGGTTTTAATTTCTTTTTGAATTTGCTGTGCGCGAATTTCCTCCATTACAATTTCAATGAGACTTAAAAGTCTTTCTTCGGGATTATTTTCTTTGAATATTTTATAAGCTTGGTCTTTTTTAAGCCGAATCGCACTCGCAATCAAATCTGCTGCACGATTAGGCTCCATTGTCTCGTTAATGCTTTTGAGTAAATCTTGAGGAAAGTTTTGAGAAATATTATAAAGATTGCGCAATCTTTCTTTCAAAACTGCCAAAATCGCTTCTATGCGCGCGACATCAAAGGGTAGAGAGATGATGGGTTCAATCTTTCCTTGCAAGGGCATTTTAGATTCTACATTCAACAAACGCCCACGACTTAATCCTTGAAACAGAATCTTAACGCGCCCTTCAGGCAATGCGACACGACGCATAATCACACCAATCACACCCACATCATAGAATCCTGTATCACTCTCTCCAAGCATACTAGTTTTAGAAGCAGTGATGAAAACCAATTTATCTTGAGATTCCATTGCAACTTCAATGGCTTTTAGATTTTCTTCATCACTGACAAATAAAGGTGCAATCATAAAAGGATACAAAAACATATCCTCTTCTACGATTACAGGCAAAGTTTTTGGAAATTCTCCATAACGTTCTAATTGCATATTTTCTCCTACCATTCAAAGATTCTTTGATACCACGGAGAATGCGCTTCTTTATAATAAACTTCTTTAATCCAAGCATTTTCATTGATTTTTTGCTGATAAAATTCAGCCGCATTCTCCTTGCCTCTGCGCTCATAAAGCTTAATAATTTCTTTATTGAGACTTAAATTTGCTAATTCAAGCTTTAAAAGCATTGTATCTACCATAGGGCGATAGCGCGAATAAGGATATTTTTTGTCAAAGGCTTTTGCTTCATTGATGGATTGCATTAATAATTTTTGGTCGCGGAATTGCTTGCCAAAAGCAAAATAATTTGCCTGTAATTTTAAATATTGCACAAAATCTATATTTTCTGCATTTCCAAAACGTTTTGTAAATTCATCAAAATAGAATCCCGCAAGCAAATATTCTTCTTTTTGCATATGTGCTCTTCCCAAAATCAACATTGCCTCACCTAGAAGCGGGGAATTTAAATGCTCACTTTGCAAAGAGACGAAATAACTATCGGCTTTTTCTAAATCATCGTTACGAATTTCTTTTAACATATTTTGATACCAATAATCCGCGGGTTTATTCACCTCATCTAGTGCCAAACCGCTATTGGTTTTAGAAGAACACGCGCCCAAAAAAACAAGAATGCAAAAACCATAAAAAGAAAATTTAATCCATCGCAACATAAAATAAATTCCTTAAAAACAAAGTTAAAAATTATAAAAATGGTCGTAATTATAGCGGATTTGACATAGATTTTATAATTTTTTTTAAAATCAAATTGATTTTTTGCTTTTATTGCGATAAAATCTCACGCAAAACTTTTAGTAAAATTATTTCTATGATTTTTAAACGCTCATAAGCGAAGGAAAAAACAATGGAATTTGTAGTAAAATCTCCGATTTTAGGCTTTGAACATATCCACAAGATGGCATTAGAAAAAATCTCCAAAGACGATGAAACTTTTATGCAATTAAAAAGTTGCGAAAACGATGGCATTTCCTTTACTCTAGTGAATCCTTATGTGATGCGTACAGATTATGAATTTGAGATTCCATCTCCCGTAAAAGCACTTTTAGATTTAAAAGGCAAAACAAACACCGACCCACAAAACTCTAAACTCGTCATCTTAAACATTGTTTGCGTGAAAGAACCCATTGAAGAATCTAGCGTTAATTTTCTAGCCCCTTTGCTTTTTAATTTTGAAACTCTTACAATGGCGCAAGTCGTTTTAGAAAATTTCAAATATGAGAATTTCGGATTGTCCGAACCTATTTCAAAATTCTTTGACTTCTCCAAACAATAGAAACTCCGCAATGCAATCCTTAATTCTTTTGGGCTATGGCAAAATGGCAAAAGCCTTAGCACAAGGCTTGAAAAACAAATACAAACTATTGGTCTGCGGTCGCAATCTTGCAAAAGTTCAGTCATTTTGTGAGGAATTAAATTTAACTCCTTTATTTTTGGAAAACTCTACGATTCCATTAAAAGAATCCGATGAAATCTTGCTTTGTGTTAAGCCTTACGCACTCAATCAATTCCGTTTCAATGGCAAAGCAAAGTGCGTTTATTCTATCTTGAATGCCACCAGTCTTGAAACATTAAAAGCAGTCATAGAATCACAATATTATATTCGGGCTATGCCAAATATCTGCGCAAGCGTTGGACAATCTATCACGAGTTTGTGTGGTGATTTGGCTTTCCAAAAAGAAGCAATTGCTATTTTTGATTCTATTGGCAAAAGCGTATGGCTTGAAGAAAAGCATTTTCCTTTAGCCACTGCTTTGGGTGGTTGTGCTCCAGCATTTCTAGCCCTTGTTGCCGAATCACTCATTGATAGCGGAGTAACCTATGGTCTAACACGCGAAGATTCTACACAAATTGTGCGCACATTATTTAGTGGTTTTGCTAGTCTTTTAGAACAAAATCACCCCACATTGCTTAAAGAGAATGTGATGAGTCCGGGAGGCTCTACTGCACAAGGAATAGCGACTTTGGAAAAACATGCCCTTAAAAACGCTTTTTTAGAAGCAGTTTTGGCTTCTAAAAACTTCGCTTGAAACCAAAAACTCTTGCGATTTTAGGTGGCAGTGGTGCAGGCAAAACTGCTCTTTCTTTGGAACTCGCTTCAAACTATGATTGCGCGATTCTTTCATTAGATTCTTTAAGTGTTTATCAAGAAATTAATATTGCTAGCGCAAAACCTAGTTTAGGGGAGAGAAAAGGGATTCCACATTTTGGTATAGATGTATTACACCCCAACGAATTGCAAAATATTCATAACTTTATTCAAGAATATCATCGCGCGCAAGCATTTTGTCAAAAACACAACAAGCACCTCTTAATTGTAGGCGGCACAAGCTTCTATCTGAAAACTCTGCTTTGTGGGCTTTCACCCTCTCCCAAATTGTCTTCGTCTGAAAAACTAGAAATAGATTCTACGATTCATCATCTTGGTGATTTAAATGCACAATATGCGTATTTAAGACGAGTGGATTTACCTTATGCAAGCAAACTCAAACCCCAAGATTCTTACCGCATTGTGCGTGCATTGGAAATCTATTTTTCCACACAAACTGCACCGAGTGTTTATTTTGCCAACAATCCCCCCAAACCAATTTTAAAATCTTGTGAAATTTTTGAAATTTATTTTGCGCGGGAATTGTTAAGAACAAGGATTCAAGAACGCACACAAGAAATGCTAAATAAAGGACTTTTAAATGAAGTGCAAACACTTATTGCGCGCTATGGAACGCAACATCAATGGGCAAAAAGTATTGGCATTAAAGAAACATTAGCATATCTCAACTACCAAAAATCTTGGGATTCCTCCTCTACCAAACCACAATCTCCCATTTTTTCTTTAGAATCCCTTAAAGATTCTATCTCTTTGCACACAGCCCAACTTGCCAAGAGACAAGGCACCTTTAACAAAACACAATTCCCTCCACATTTTTGTGGCACCGCAAATGAAATTTATTCTCAAATTTCCTCACAAATTTTTTGTAATTTTTGCTAAAATGCCAAAATATTTTTAAAATTTATATATAGAAAGTATTCAATTTTTAAGATTACATATTGTATAATGAAATTTTAAATAAAATTTAAGCAATGCAAGAAAGGGTGGCTTATGTATAAAAAATTGTCATTGAAAGCAAAAATCTTGGTGCTTGCGCTTGGAATCATCGTGAGCTTGATAAGCATATTTGGCACGATTGAATATTTTAAGCAAGATATTATGCAAGATACAAGCATGGAAGTGCATAAGGCTGTGAGTGAGGAGGTAGAGCAAAAAATCAAGCTTTCTACGGATACTCTAGCAGAATCCCTAGGAGAGCTGATTGTAGGCTTAGATGAACCCTCACAAATCGCAATTATTGCAAAAGCTATTGAAAACTTCCGATTTGAATCAGACAAAAGCGGGTATTATTTCGCTTACAAAGAATATACTCCTGTGGCTCACCCTACGCGCAAAGACTTGATTGGCAAATCACTTTATGAGGCTAAAGACGCCGATGGAGTTTATTATGTAAGAGACTTATTCCAAACCGCAAAAACACAAAAACAGCAAACCAAATTTGTGCATTTTTCTTTTAGCAAACCTCTTCCTGATGGCACACTTGGCACAGCACAAAAAGTTGGTTATGCGACCATGATTCCAAACACTCAAAATATTTGGATTTCCACAGGTGTTTATGTGGATACTTTAGGAGAATATACAACAAAAATTTCTCACGATATTATAGGATTCATTGACTCATCACTCTTTAAAGCTTTTGTGATAGGAATTGCTGTTTTACTTGTGATTCTCGCTCCATTGTTTTGGGGATTTTATAGCAATCTTACTTTTAGCGTGCGAACCATACAAAGCAATCTTACCAATTTCTTCTCCTACCTCAACCACGATACACAAACAGCCAATCTCATCAAAATAGAATCCCACGACGAATTTGGCATTATGGCAAAAGAAATTAATCAAA
>NZ_CATKCB010000096.1:0-1161 GCF_949747025.1 Helicobacter sp. UBA3407
AATAGAACAGCAACAATATCAAGAAAGAATCAAAAAGAATCCAAAACTAAAACTTCCTCCTCTAGAATCTTATGCAGACTATAAGGAAGCAATCCAAAGCAAAAACTACACTTCTTATAAACTAGGTGAAGGTTTAATTGCTGCGAATCGTGCAGGCGATGGATTTGAATCGAAATTCACAACAAATGGGTGCTTGGACTAGCTCTGCCAACGACTCCCATGATAAGGTCGTTAGCGCTCTGGTCAGGTGTTCCACGAGCAAATGACAGACTGACCCAGCCACCCAGCTTGCCCTGTCCTTTTTGCTTTAGTTTCTGGTCTTTGTTTTTAGAAATCAGCTTCTTACTAGGTAGCTCACACTGGCTTTTATCTCACCATTCCCCTGCCTCAGGATTGCTGAGGTGCTGAGGCACAATATAGACTGTGCCACCATGCCTAGTTCTTTAGTTTATGAAATTAGGAATTTAGGCTAAATGCTTTGACTTTTGTTTGTTTTGTCTTGGGTTTTTTTTATTATTATTATAATCAAAATGCTGTAACTTCTTACCTAGTGAATGAATGAATGGAACAGTGGAGTTCCTAGAAAAAGTATCTACTCAGGACCTCTAGGACCAAGTACCCAGCACAAAGATTTATTTGCTCCAGAGAAACAGAGGGCAGGGAGTAAGACTCAAAGATAGGAGATAAAAGACAAGGGAGAGGGGGCAGGGATATTTATCCCAGAAGGTGATCAAGGACTGCCTCTGGATAGAGAGGTGACAGATGTGGCATACAGGAAAATGGCAGTTTAAGGTACAAGGGGAAACCTCATGTTAGGATGAAGTGTTTAATTTTAATCAGGCATGTTAATTAGATGAACCGAAGGGGCTTTCAATTGCTGGACTTCAATCCTTTGATAGTTGGACCTTGGTAGTCAGCCTCAGGAGAAAGAAGTGGCCAATTAAGGGAATGAGCCTAGGTGGCTAGCTTTAGGAATGGAATCTAATGGTTTTAGCAGTGCAGAGGGAAATGCCTGAGCCATGCTTGCCACCTCAAGCTGACCAGAGTCCCTTCAGGAGTAGAGCATCATGTGTGTTGTGAGCAGGAACACACATAGTTAAAAACATACACCGATATAACTCTATGCAGCCTGCCTGCGCCTATCCGGTTCGGATATCTGCT
>NZ_CATKCB010000097.1:0-13991 GCF_949747025.1 Helicobacter sp. UBA3407
CATACAAGAGAGATTCCAAATTGTGGCAAGATTTATTACGAAAGCAAACGCACAAAGGAGTTTCAGCGCGCGTGGATTGAAAAGTTTAAAGCAGATATGCGCAAGGAAAATGCAGATGTGGGTGTGATTGTTAGTCAAACAATGCCAAAGGAGCTAGAACGAATGGGGTTGCTAGATGGTGTGTGGATTTGCACCTTTGAGGAGTTTAAGGCTCTTTGTGCTGTGTTAAGAGAAGGCGTGATAAGAGTGCAAATCGCACAAAAATCCCAAGAAAACAAGCAGGATAAAATGGGTTTGCTTTATCAATATCTCACGAGTTCTGAATTTAAAATGCAAATAGAAGCGATTGTAGAGGGATTTACACAAATGCAGAGTGATTTAGATTCCGAGAAACGCGCAATGCAGAGACTATGGAAGCAACGTGAAAAGCAGATTCAAAAGGTGCTTGAAAATACGATTGATATGTATGGTTCTATTAAAGGAATCGCAGGAAATGCGATTGGCAATGTGAAAGCCTTAGAGATTCCTTTTAACGAAAACTTGATAGAGGACTCTAATATTTAATCAAGCCTCCAATTAATCGGTGTTTTGCCAAGTTGTGTAAGAATCGCATTGGTTTTTGAAAAATGCTGACAACCCAAAAACCCGCTACGCGCTAAAGGAGAAGGGTGGGCAGCCTCAAGAATAAAATGTTTGTTGGGGTTAATCAAGGATTTTTTGGCTTTTGCATAATTTCCCCACAATAAAAAAATAATTCCCTCGCAGTGAAAGTTGATTTGCGAAATCACGGCATCAGTGAAATGTTGCCAACCAAAATGCTGATGAGAGGTGGGCTTGCCTGCTTCCACACTCAAAATGCTATTTAAGAGCAATACACCCTCGCGCGCCCAAGAGCTTAAATCTCCGCTTTGACAAGGAGGAATTCCTAAATCCATTTGTAATTCTTTATAAATATTCTGCAATGAGGGCGGAATCCTAACCCCACTAGGCACAGAGAAAGACAATCCCATTGCCTGATGAGGTTGGTGGTAGGGGTCTTGTCCTAAGAGTACAACTTTTAACTTGTCAAAGGGCGTGAGATTAAACGCATTAAAAATAAGTTTTGCAGGAGGATAAATCACCGCACCGCTTGTTTTAGCCTCCAAATAATGTGCCTTAATCTCTGCAAAATAGGGTGATAGAAACTCATCTTTTAAAATTTCTTTCCAGCCTTGCTCTATTTTGATATTTTCAAGTTTAATTTGTGATTCCATTGTTTTGCCTCTATTTGTTTGTGCGGCGGTTGTCGCGCATAATTGCATTAAAGCGTTGCAATAAAATAGGATTGCTTGAAATATCAAAATTGCCAATAATGCGTGTAACATCGCGTTCATCTAACACACTTAGTGCTTCTTTTAACATCATTGCAAAGGCGAGTTCATCTTCGCTTAGAATCACATCGCCAAGTTTTTTTGTATATTGTTTAATTAGTGCTTTTTCTTCTTTTTCTCTGTCGCGGTCTTCAATTAAAACGCGTTCAATATGCGAAAGCACTTGAAATTTTTTGGCTTTGAGCATAGGGCGAGTATAGGCTTTTGTAAGAGACATAATGCGTTCAATAATCTCGTTTTTTTCTTCTTCGTTTTCATAAAATTGTTCGTAGTTTTCATACATAGAATCTGGGTAATAATCACGGATAATGTCGTATTTGAGTAAAGCAATTTTGCTCAAACGCTCTTGATTGTTTTGCGCACTCATATTTGCGATACTTTCACGCAAAAAGTTTATGTCTTCTCGGCGGTCTCCATAAAATTTTAACTGCTCAAATCGTTCCTCTGCAGGATAAAATTCGCATAACTTTTCAATTCTATCTAACAGAATTTCTTGAAAAGAACGATAAGCAACTTCTGTAATTTGCGTCATTTGTTTGTATTGCTTATCACTAGATTGAGACAGCACAAGCTCAATGGCTTCGTTTAAATCGTATTTTTCTAGGATTTTTTCTATTGCATCATAAAGAATCGCAAAATTAATGTCTTCTACCGAAATTGCGTGATAGACAAGTTCCATTTCTCGTTCAATATTATTTGAATCCTCTCCGGGTATAATTTCTGTTTGTTTGTCTGCGCGCAAGGTATTCATATATTCTGTAATGCGTTCTTTGGAGGTTTGCTTAAAAAGTTTTGCAAGGTCCGACATCGGCATACTTTCAAGCTTTTCTTTTGTGTAACCATATTGGCTTAATTGCCAAATAATTTCGCGTCTGTTCATCAAATCACCTCTTGTGATGGAATGTCAAGTTTTGTCTCTTGCAAGGCAAGCCAAGTCTTGAGTGCTTGAATATGCTCTTTTGTATCGTGGCAACGAATAATGCTTGCGCCGTTTTTTAGGGATTCTAAATGAATCGCAAGAGTGCCGCTTAATCGTTCCTCCGCACTACAAGGCGTGATTTTATCAATCAGACTTTTGCGACTTGCGCCGACCAAAAGAGGATAACCAAAGTGCAAAAAATGCCCTAAATGCTTAATAAGTGCCAAATTATGTTCTAAGGTCTTGCCAAATCCTATGCCAATATCTAGGATAATTTTTGAGATTCCGGATTTTTCTAATGCTTTTATTTGTGTTTCAAAAAATTTATCTATCTCTACAAATAGATTTTGATAATGTGGATTGTTTTGCATTTCTTTTGGGTTTCCTTGCATATGCATTACAACACATTCACAATCATAGCCACGCACAGCCTCAATCATTTCTTTTTTGGTGAATCCTGTGATGTCATTTATAAGATGAAAGCCACAATCTAAACACATTCTTGCAACATTTGGGGTGTAGGTGTCAATGCTTAAGATGATTTTTTCGTTGATTTTTTCTTGCTTGATGAAATCTAAAATATTTTTTAAACGCGCTTTTTCTTCCTCTTCGCTTACCCAAGCACTGCCTGGTCGTGTGCTTGCCGCGCCAATGTCTATAATTTCTACCCCCTCTTGTATCATTTCTAGGATTCTTAGTTTTGCCTCTTGCGCACTTTTCCTAGAATCTTGATAAAAACTATCGGGAGTTGCATTGATAATCCCCATAATTTTAGGTTTAAAACGATGAAATTTAAGGTGGGATTCCAAATCTTGTGCTACTTGTTTTAATTCAAAAGGTTGTAGTTTAAGTTTTTTTAGTAGTGCTTTGCTCTGTGAGAGGTTGAGCATTAGGATTCCATTGTAAATTTCGCGTTTATAAAGAATCGCATCTCTTGGCAAGGCAAAATCTGCACCAACTGCTAAAGCTTCTTGTTTTAAAATATTTGCTGCAGGTGCTTTTAGGGATTGGATAGAGAAGCAAAAGGTTTTTGTTTTGTTGCGTAAGATTTGGTAACCTATATCTTCGCAATGGAGGTTTTTAAGTTCGTTTTCACAATTTTCTAAATACTGCACAAATGCCATTGTTGTCCTTTTAAACTATCAAAAGTTTTGACGAGCAAAATTTTGTTTTTTCTTGCGCAAGATTAATAATAGCAAAACCAAAAGTATATGGTGTGATTTTTCGTGTTGCTGCTCCCATATCAGTGCGCGTTCAAATATTTTTGTTTCCTTGACATTAAAATGTAAGCCAATTTTTAACGCGTCTAAATAAAGGCTTTGAATCTCTATTTTAAGGGTGTTACTATTCATTTCTTTTTGTTTTTCTTTCAAAAATAAATAAATTTTTTCTAAATTTATCGTGCGAATATCCAAAGCAAAAGGAGGTAATTTTTGTTTGTTTGTGTGATTGAGTATGGGCAGGCGCGAACGAATTGTCGGAAGAAGCAGAGATTTCATTCTAGCATAAAGAACAAAAATAACTCCATTTGGAGGTTCTTCTAAGATTTTTAAAAGAGCATTTTGAGCATAAATATTGAAAGAATTTGCGGCAATCAAAATGGTTTTTGTTTTTTCGCTTGCGATATAGCTTTCATCAATAATCGCACGGGAGATTTCAATCGTCAATTCCTCTGCACAAAAGAGACGATAATTTTGCTGATTTTGTTTTTCATAGTATTCGCCTGCTGCACTAATGGGGTGATTGACAAGTAAAATGCGTCCAAGATTGGAATTGCTTGAGGGATTTAGAGTAGGAATTGCGTTAGAATCTCGCATAAAAATCCTAGATTAATCTAAGCTTACACGCCCAAACATTGCGGCTTCCAAGGTTAGATTAAAGATTCTATACATTTGCATTAAGTGAATATCCACAAGAGAATCTGTGGATTGTAAAGTAAAGCTATTTTGCAAACGCGTATCAAATATCCACAGAAAACCATCTTCGTGGCTTAGTGCAAGCTTTGCTCGCGTTGTGTCATTATGTCCCACATACCAGAAAAAATATTTTTGGGAAAAGACATTATCCAAATAATCGTTAATTAAAGAAATTTCCGTTTCATCTTTGTGTGTTTTATCTAATTGAGGAAAAAGTGTTTGAATGCTGATGATTGGCACATAAGGGCGATTGTTTGTTTTATTGATGGAGCTAATCACATAATTCATAAACCATTCTCTATCTCTATCAGTTATCAAAATTATACTCTCGCCATTGAAAATTTTTTGTAAGGCGCGTTTGATTAACGGAATCCACTCAAATTTTCGCTCTTCAAGCCAAGTTGGGTGGCTTGCATCATAGCGCAAAGCTTGCAATGTCCAGCTAGATAAATCTTGCATAATTTGGATTATTTGTCTAGTTCATACACATTGTGTAGAGTGCGAATCGCTAATTCTGCGTATTTTAAACGAATCACCATAGAGATTTTAATCTCACTCGTGCTAATCATCATAATATTAATATTGTCTTCTGCAAGTGCTTGGAATGCCCTTGCTGCCACGCCACTATGAGATTTCATACCCACGCCTACAATAGAAACTTTGGCAATATCACTATCATAATCAATGCTTTCTACATTGCTTTCAAAAGCCTTTAATACACGCTTGGTATTCTCTAGTTCTACTTCAGGGATTGTGAAATCTATATCGGTTTTTCCGTCTCTCCCAATAGTTTGCACAATCATATCCACATTAATGTTTGCCTCACTCAATGCGCCAAAAATCTCTGCTGCGATTCCGGGTCTATCTTCTACATTGCAAATACTTACTCTTGCCTGATTTTTATCTAATGCGATTCCGCTTACAATTGGGTGTTCCATAATTTCCTCTTCCTTTGTGATTAATGTTCCTTCATTGTGGTTAAAACTATTTTTTGTAACAAGATTGACATTGAGTTTTTTCGCCATTTCTACGGAGCGATTCAAAAGCACCTTTGCGCCCATAGAGGCGAGCTCTAGCATTTCATCATAGCTGATTTTATCAATCTTTTTAGCTTTTGGCTCAATGCGCGGGTCAGTTGTATAAACACCATCTACATCAGTGTAAATTTCGCACAAATCCGCTTGCAATGCACCTGCAAGTGCTACTGCAGACAAATCACTTCCGCCTCGTCCAAGCGTTGTAACTTCTCCTTTGCGCGTAACGCCTTGGAATCCAGCAACAACGACAATATAGTCTTTGGCGAGCAAATCGTTTAGACGTGCAGTGTCAATGGATTCTATTCGTGCTTTGGTGTGCGAATCGTCTGTTATCATTCCAGCACCTCTCCCGCTCAAAGAGATGGCTTTGTAACCCAACTCTTCTAATGCAATCGCTAAAAGCGCACTTGTAACGCGTTCCCCAGCACTTAATACCATATCGGTTTCACGGACATTTGGCAAACGAGAAAAAAACTTCGTGTAACCCAATAGCTTATCCGTTTCTCCGCTCATTGCAGAAACAACAACCACTACGCCATTGCCTGCTTTTTTTGCTTCAATGACGCGTCTTGCGACATTTTGGATTCTTTCGCAATCCCCAACACTTGTTCCGCCATATTTCTGAACGATTAGCATTATAAATACCCCTTTCTTTTAAAGTATTCTAAAACCTGTTTATAAACAGGACGTTTAAAATAAGTAATATGATTAAATAAATCATTGACACCTACAAACTTATATGCGTCAAATTCGGGCTTTTCTGTGTCAATATCAATCTCTCTTTGTTCTTGTAATCGCACTAGAAAATATTTCTGAATTTGTCCGTCATAAGGATACATTTTTTTGACAACTTGTGGTGGAAAGTCATAACTAATCCATTCCGGATATTCCGCAATAATATCTACTTTATTTGTTCCAATCTCTTCTTTTAATTCCCGAAATAATGCTTCTTTTGGGGTTTCAGATTTATCAATTCCACCTTGTGGAAATTGCCAAGCATTTTTAATATCTGTCCGACTTGCGATGAATAATTCACAAGTTAAGGGGTATTTAGGAGAAAGGATAATAGCAGCGACATTAGGTCTGTAAGTTTTGGTTTCTTTTTTCACTCGCTACTCCTTAAAAATTTTTAGAAATAATAATTTAAAAGTTTTTAAATGCAGTTGATATTAACTCATTATTTTTGTAAAATTATCATAAATTTTAGCTTATAAGTTAAACAGATAATTTTGCATTGTTTAATTTATAAAAATTTTAGAAAGGTTTAATGTTGCAAATACAAAAAAAAACAAATAAAAAGACTATTAAGAAAGAATCGCAAGGGGTTTTAACAAAAGCAAATAAAATCCAAATGCAGATAATGCAACAAAAGCAAATAAAAATTCTAAAAGTCGCAACAGAGTTATTTTTGAAATATGGCTACAAAAAAACAAGCCTTCAGATGATTGTTGCGCAAACAGGAGGTTCTTTTGCGACAATTTATAATATTTTTGGCAATAAAGAAGATTTATTCTCAAAGGTTATGGAATTTAACGGGAGGGATTTGATTGAATCTTTGAATAAAATTTATGTCCAAAGTATGAATTTCAATCTAAAGGTAGAAAAGTATTTTTATGATATTGGTTTGCATTTGATTCGTGAAATACTTGATATTAAAAACATAAGCTTTATGCGATTAATGCTTTTGGAATGCTATGATAATCCAAAGTTTGCAACAATTTTCAACCAAACTTCTAATGTTTTAAATTTGTTTTTTGTCAAAGGCATTGAAGCTTATAAAGATGAAATGAATTTGGACATTGACCAAAAGGAAGTTGAAGAATGTGCAAGAATACTGATTCACCTTGTGATTGAACCTTATTGGATGTATTCTTTAATGGATTCCAATTATCAAACTCCAAAGGAGAGTGAAATAGAATATGCCTTAAAACGTGCAATTAAAATTTTTATGCTTTATCTTAAACATTATAAGGAAATTAAATGATAATTGATACAGATTTGTTAAACCGATTATCCAAGTTGGGCGGAATTACATTAGAAGAAGGAAAGTTAGAAGAGACAAAAAAGCATTTAAGTGAGATTGTAAATTTTGTTGAGAATATTAATAAGCTAGATTTGGACAAGATTCCGGCGTCTTTTAACCCTTTGGATTCTAAATTGCCTATGCGTCAAGATGAAGTAGAATCCAAGTTAGAAATCGCCAAAGAGATTCTTAAAAATGCTCCAAGTGCAGAGGAAAATTTCTTTATTGTGCCTAAGATTATTGAGTAAAATCTCATTGCAAGACTAATGGCAAAGCAAGCTTAATTTATTGCTTATTGACTTTATCAAACATTGGTTTTAAGATTTTATGATATTCTTCATTCCCGAAATTGATAATGACAAGATTTTCCCTTGCTCTTGTGAAGCCTGTGTAAAGCAACTCATCAAATTCGTTTTTTGTAGTTTTATCTTCTATAATAAGAAAGACCGCTTGACTTTCCCAACCTTTAAAGGAATGAATGGTTGAGATTTTGAGCATTCCACAATTCATCCAAAAGTGAATTTTCTTATTTCTACGTATAATTTCATAGTTTGCTTTATTTACTTTGCTTCTAAAACCTTGGATTTCTTTTGCATTTGTCTTTAAAAAGGATAGAAAAAAATCGAATCCTATTTTAAAATTTTCACATTTTTCACTAAAGCATTTTTCTATCTTCTCTGGATATTTTGCGTAAAGTTCTGCAATAGACAATAATTGGGCAATGAATTTTTTTATTTTTATATTTTGTTCGTCTGATAATTTTGTGTTGTTGGGGTAATTATTTCTTGCTAGTTCGTTTCTAAGTGCATCAAGCCATTTTTCATTATCTGAAAGCGCGCTTAAATACATTATTTCAGTGGTTTCAAACATTGTTTTGGTATTTTCTCTTGATAGAATCCTATAATAGCAGTCAAGCTCTCTTAATAAGGGTAAAGTGTATCCAAGGATAGTAATGTCATTAGGGGAAACATTATGTATTTTGTGCAATATATTTTCGCGTATAATATCGTAAATTGTTGGGATAATGGGCATATTTAAAAAATAGGTGTATTTAGTGTAACCTTCTTTCTCAAAGAGACCCTCACCTATTTTTTCATTCACCATATTATCTAGTTCATATTTCTTGCTAAAAAGTGTTTTTTGGAATTCTAATGTCAAATCTCTAATTTTTGAATCTGAGCGGTGGCAGATTTTTAATTCTGTTGGTCTCCCTAGTATATTTGTGATAATATCTTTATTTTTGATTGGATTACCATAAATATTTTGCTTTTCATCGCCAAAAATAATATATTCTCCCTCTGGAGCGAGAAATGAATCTTTGATAATATTCATCCAACTTCGTTTATAATCTTGTATTTCATCAATATAAATAGCATCATAAGGGATAATTTTGTCTTTATTTTTAGCAAATAATTGTTCATTGGAGTAGTATTTATCATAATATTCTTCAATCTCCATTCCTTTGTTTTTGTGGGGTATTTCCATTTCAATTTCCATATTATTTAATTCTGCTTTGATGAATTGATGGTAATTAATAATGGTAAAATCTGCTATTTCGAAATCCCTATGCACTTGAATTAATTTATCACGTATAAAATTTCTAAGCGTCAAATTGTAGGTTAAGATAAGAATCTTTGGGTGTAACTTATCCATTTTTAGTTTTTGATAAGTCTTTACTGCTCTTGCAACAAGAGTGGTTGTTTTACCTGAACCAAAGACGCCTTTTACCCTCATTTCTTTTATTGGCTTGGAGATGATTTCTTTTTGTTTTTTATTGTATTCTATGAAGTTTCCGTCATTTTGCATATGAAATGTCGGTGTCAGCACTCTTTTGAAGCTGTTGTATATCTCATCTGTAAAGTATTGCTTATTTTGAGCGGAATGGGTTTTGAAAAATATTTTATTAAAATTCTCTTTTGTTAAGGAATCATTGCTTAATAAATCAATATTGAAACGCAAGGATTTGTCATTTTTTAATGGTTGTATCAGTGTATTTATTTGTTCTTTTGTTGCTTTATGAAAATATATGGCACATTTTACAATATTGAAATACTTTATATTGTTAATTTTTAAATTCAGTAGATTGTCAATATGTAGTTCAAAAAGATTTTCTTTATATTTACACACTTGACTAATTGGGGATTTGACAAGTGTATTTTGGTGGAGTACGCGCCATTTTTTGTTCTCATCTATAAAATAGCTTTCAAGATTCCAATCTTTTACTTCAATAATCAATGCTCCCCATTCTTTCCTTAAAATGATTATATCTGGGCGGTCGCCATTCAAATAGGGATTAAAATAAACTTCGTAATGTTCATCTAAATTAACCTCAAGAAAACGAAGTAAAGCAAGCTCCCCCTCCGTAGGCTGAATCTTAAAAAGAAAAATATCAGAAATAAGAGGAAAAAATTGTGCCATCTCTCTTTATTGCTCTACTAAAATTTGCATTTTAGAATCTTTTAACTCCACATAAAGTTCTTTTTTGCCATGGAAATTGTAGCTTGGAGCTTTGTAATCTTCAAAAAATGAGATTCTAAATAAATTCCTATTTTCTTCATTAGGGTAGGGTGTAATATTGATTTTAGAAAATACAATTTGTTTGGATTCTTTTTTTGCAAAGATTCTTTGTTTGTTTTGTGTGAAATCATTGAATTTCATTCCGTCAAAACGCACAAAATTAGGGCTATAAAATCCTAAATATTTTTTCACATCATTCGTTTTCCAAGATTCCTTCCAAGCATATAAGTTAGCTAGCAATACACTCAAATCACTCTTACTCACTTCTTTTATATTGTTATTATAAGTGATAAGCAAAGAATCTCTGTAATTGATAATCTTGTCTGCCGAGCTTAAAATATCATTTTCAATCGCAATGCAACCGCGTGTATTTAGCTCCTCACGATTACCATTAAGAGGCATTCCGTGAATCCAAATGCCACCCCCTGTGCGTTTTTGAAGTCTATCAAAGAGGTTAGGATAACTTGTGCTAAAAGCAAGAGGTCCATAATATTGGTCTAAATTTGTTAAACGTGCATTAAGTGTATAAACACCAATAGGGGTGGCTAAATCTCCCTCTTTCTCCTTATGTCCGCCTTTAGAACCAACCAAACTATTGACATTAAGTCTTTCATTCCATTGCTTGTTTTCCAAAGAATAAAGCTTTAAAGTCGGTTTGTTTTTGGTTGCTATAAATAAATATTGCAAATCCTCATAATATCCAAACCGCGTATCTTGTGATTTTAAGGCATCTTCCCAATAGGCAGGACTTTGAATCACGGATTCTATCTTGCGCTCTAGTGCTTTAATGCCACCTTCATTGTAAATCTTTACCCATTCAAAGTCATTGGCTTGCGCCATTATGATTGTCAAAAATAACCCAAAGACTTTAAAAATTCTCATAAACACTCCATTTATTGTAATTAATCCTCAAAATTATACCCCATTTTTTTAAGACTTTCGCGTTCTTTGCACCAGCTTGGAATGACTTTTACAAAAATCTCCAAAAAAACCTTTTGTCTGACGAAAGATTCTATTTTTAAACGCGCTTCACGTCCAATGCGCTTAAGTGTCGCGCCACCTTTGCCAATCACCATACCTTTTTGACTTGTTTTATGCACGACAATCGTCGCTTTAATGTGGTGGATGTGTGGTTTTTCTTTGTATAATGTGATTTGTACATCACTTTCATAAGGTAATTCATCACTCAAATTATCAAAGAGTGCTTCCCGAATCATCTCTTTTGCAATGTCTTTAGTGGTATTTGGGCTAAGAATTTCAGGGTCATAATAATAAGGATTTGGTGGCATAAGCCTTGCCACAACTTCCACTACGCGTTTTAAGCTTCCTAAATCTTTGATAGAGACAGGAATCAAAGCTTGATAATTTTTTTGGTATTTTTCATAGATTTTAATAGTTTTTAAAAGCTCTTCTTTGGGAACAGAATCTGTTTTTGTCAGTAAGACAATATGTGGCTTTTTGGCATTATTTAAAAACTCTTCATAAAAGTGAATTTTGTCTGTAACAGGGGCTAAAAATAACAATAAGTCGCAATCACTCATTGCTTTGAGTGCTTCTTGGAGCATATATTGATTAAGCAGTTTTTCTTGTGTGTGGATTCCGGGAGTATCTACAAAAACAATCTGCGTTTTTCCTTCCATAAGAATCAGATTCATACGTTTGCGTGTGGCGTTTGCCTTGTGGGAGACAAGAGCAAGCTTTTCTCCCACAAGTGTATTTAAAAAGGTGCTTTTGCCTGCATTTGGACGCCCAAGAACAGCCGCAAATCCTGCTTTTGTGGAATCACAAACCCCTTGGGATTCTGTTTTTTCTATTAGAGTATTATGAGGATTTTCCAAATTCATTGATTCCAAGATTTTTATAGAATATAACGCGCTACATCGGAATCTGCCACAAGGGCTTCTAATTTCTCTGCTACAAGGGATTCAGTGATTTCTACTTCTTGTCCTTGATAGTTTTCTGCTTCAAAGCTAATTTCCTCTATCACTTGTTCTACCACCGTATGCAGTCGTCTAGCCCCAATATCTTCTGTTTTTTCATTTGCTATTTGAGAATAATGTGCCAACGCCCGAATGGCAGAATCATCAAACTTTAAAGTAACCCCTTCTACATTCAAAAGTGCTTCATATTGTCTTAAAATAGAATTTTTTGTCTGTGTTAGAATCTTATAAAGCACCTCTTCATCTAGATTATCTAGTTCTACACGCAAGGGAAAACGTCCTTGTAATTCAGCAATCAAATCGCTAGGCTTGCTCAAAGAAAATGCTCCTGCGGCAATAAACAAAATATGGTCTGTTTTAATGCTGCCATATTTGGTATTCACGACACTGCCTTCTACAATAGGTAGTAAATCGCGTTGCACGCCCTCTTTGCTTGGGTCTTGACGACTTTGTCCATTGCTACTGACGGCGACTTTATCAATCTCATCTATAAAAATGATTCCGCTGTTTTCTGCGCGCTTAAGCCCCTCGTGTTTAATTGCTTCCAAGTCAAGCAGTGCTTCGCTCGCTTCAATTTTAAGTAGCTCCTTTGCTTCTTTGATTGTTACTTCTTTTTTGGGATTCTCTCTAGGAGAGGCAATAAAGACTTTGGCAATCGTTTCTTGCACTTTTGCAAATTCAGCAGGCATATTACCATCTTCAATCTCAAAGGCTCTTTTGGGCACTTCAATCTCAATTTTTAAATGGTCCATTTCTCCATTTTGTACTTTGGTGCGCATTTTGCTGCTTGCATTTTCATATTCTTCAATCTTTTGCTCGCTCGCTCCTTTGGGTAGAGGAGGGATAAGTTTTTCTATTATTTTATCTAGGACATATTTTTCAATATCTTTTGTGATTTTGTGGCGATATTCTTCTTTGACTAAGTTAATAGACGCTACAACCAAATCACGCACCATAGATTCTACATCACGCCCGACAAATCCTACTTCTGTGTATTTACTAGCCTCTACTTTAACAAAAGGCAAACCCATCATTTTTGCCATTCTTCTTGCAATTTCTGTTTTTCCTACACCTGTTGAGCCAATCATTAAGATATTTTTAGGCATTACTTCTTCTTGAATCTCTTTGGGCAGTTGTAAGCGGCGGTAGCGATTCCTAAGCGCAATCGCAACGACTTTTTTGGCGTCTTTTTGTCCGATAATGTATTCATCTAAATATTCTACGATGGCTTTGGGTGTCATTGCTGTCATATTTTCCACGATTTTTCCTATTTTTCTTAAAGTTCTAAAATTTTGACATTTGTATTCGTATAAATGCAGAGTTCTCCAGCGATTTTGAGAGATTCTAATACAATTTCTTTGGGTTCTAATGTGCTATGGAATCTATCTAATGCGCGTGCAGCACTTAAAGCATAGTTACCCCCACTTCCAATAGCTGCGATTTTGCCATCTTCTGGCTCTACAACATCTCCTGTTCCGCTAAGGATAAAAATATGTTCTTTATCTAGCACAATCATCATCGCTTCTAATCTTCTTAAATACTTATCTTTGCGCCATTCTTTGGAAAATTCCATCACAGATTTTAGCAAATCGCCCTTTTTGTTTTCCAAGATTCGTTCAAACATATCAAAAAGAGTGAAAGCATCTGCTGTGCTTCCTGCAAATCCACTTAGAATCTTGCCATTATAGAGTGTGCGGATTTTGGTTGCATTTCCTTTTAAAACGCAATTCCCAAAGGTTACTTGCCCATCGCCGCCAATCACTGCCCCCTTATTGCTTTTGTAAGCTAGAATTGTTGTTGCTTCAAACATTATTGCGCCTCTACATCAACTTTTAAAGTTGCGTGGATTCCGTGTCCGAGCTTAATTTCTACTTCATAAATTCCTGTGGATTTAATGGGGGTTTTTAGCTCAATCGTTTTTTTGTCTATTTCTAAGCGGTGTTCTTTTGCAAGAGATTCTGCAATATCCTCTTTGGTAATTGCGCCATAAAGTGAGCCATTTGCTCCTACTTTTTGGACGATTTTTACTACAATTTCAGAGATTTTTTTCGCAGTCATTTCCATTAGAGATTTTTCTTCTGCCGCAAGTTCCGCCGCTCTTTTTTGCGCTGCTTTGTAGCGGTTAATCACTTCATTGGTGGCAAAATCTGCTAATCCTTTGCCTATTAAAAAATTTCTTCCATAACCATCTTTAACTTCACAAATATCGCCTTTTTTACCTAAACCTTTAACATCTTGCAATAATAAAACTTTCATTTCATTCCTTTGG
>NZ_CATKCB010000098.1:0-1009 GCF_949747025.1 Helicobacter sp. UBA3407
CAAACCAATTTGCTTGCCCTCAATGCCGCTATTGAAGCAGCGCGTGCAGGAGAACACGGAAGAGGATTTGCTGTCGTAGCTGATGAGGTGCGCAAGCTCGCGGAACGCACGCAAAAAGCAACCAAAGAAATTGAAATGAATATCCAAGTTGTTCAACAAAATTTCTCTGAAGTGCAAACGAACTCTGATGAAATTATTAAAGAAATGGAGCAACTAGGCGCGCAAAACGAAGTATTGGAACACATCAACCAGTCTGCAGAACAAATCTATGTAGATACAGACAAAATTCTCACAATTACTTTTGTTGGTTTAATTAAGTTAGACCACTTGTTTTTCAAAATCAATGGGTATAGAGCAATTTTCAACGAGGATATGGAAGCGAAGTTTGCAGGACATCACGACTGCCGTTTGGGTAAATGGTATGATACAGGAACAGGCAAACAACTCTTCTCACAATATGCAACTTATCCGAAAATTGAACCACCACATCAAGGAGTCCATGATAATATCATTGCAGGACACGCACTGATGTTACAGCACGGCAATGCACACGATTGCTTAGAGGAGATTTATAAATATTTCCAAGCTGCAGAATTGGCAAGTGATGATGTTGTGAAATATTTAGATGGGCTTTGTGAAGAAAAATTAGCCACTTTGGTATAGTTTAGAGGATTGTTGAATACACAAAAAGTGCAGAGGGGATTCTTTTTATACTTGTAAATTTCAAAGCAGAATCTTACAAATAGCACAATAGAAAATTGCAAGTGTGATTTGGGATTCGTCCTTGCGTCTTATCCTTTCGCATTACGAACGTAGCGAAGCAATCCATAATCTTGCAAAATTTAAATCTTAATATGGATTGCCACGAAAATTTTTAAATTTTTTCTCAAGAACAAAAATCCAATCTTATTTATGCCTACTATTCACACTAGTTTGCAGGTAAATTTTCTAGTGCAAATGTTTTACCGCGATTCCACAAATGGAATCCCAATATGCACTGAATTGTTGC
>NZ_CATKCB010000099.1:0-21549 GCF_949747025.1 Helicobacter sp. UBA3407
TAATATAGCTTAGAACATAAGGTAAGCGTATCATTCCCCATAAGCTTTTGGAGTTTAGAATCATTGCATTGCCTAATTTGTAGGCTAAATGGGATTGGAGACGAGCAGTAGCACTGCCACTTTGAGATTGGAGAGTTTGGATTTGCTTTTGCAAAGGAGCAAATTTTACTTTGTCCATTCTTATGCAATACTCTTCAATGATTTCTTTAATCGCCTTAAAATTGGGGAGAATGTGGCTGAAGTCATATTCGGATTCTACTTGCACTTCTACATTGTATGGAATCTCATAATTCCATTTGCCTCCACGCGCAAGATAGAAACAAACTACATTTGCAAAATCAATATCAGGGCAAATTTGTCTATCTTTGTGAAGCCACACACTAGATTCTGTCATCGGCTCATTTTCCGTGTTAATCCTAAAATAACTTTGTCCATCAATCTCTAGGATAGAATCCAAAGTATGCACAAGCAAATGCCCATCAAGAATCGTTTTAACGACTTTTGATTTTTGATTGCTTAGCACAAAACTCACGCTATTTTTACGAACTAACCCGAGATTCCATATTTTAACCCCTACGACTGCATAGCCCTCCATTTCTTCTGGAAATTGGATTGCATTGTTTTTCGTTATTTTATAAGTTGTTTCTTGGTAGGTAGAATTACCATAATGTATGGGTGTAAGGGATTCTGCACCCATACATTCAACAGGAGAGAGAATCGCAAAATCTGGCAAGTCCTCCGCACAACCCATACGAGGCTTTGGCGATTTAAATTCATCAAAAGATTCTATAATCCTCTGACCAACTAAACACATCAATGCATATATTTGATGATACGCATCTGTGGTATTATAAAACTGAAGTAATCCCCATTTTTTATATTGCTCGTGTATATCCACTACATTGAATCCATAATAATTTGCTTTTGACTTTAAAAGTGCATTCAAAGAAAGATTATCATACACAAAGGGTAAAATCAAGAAAATCACTTTTTTATTGAATTGATAGAGTTTTTCGCACAGCCAACAGAAATTTCTCCCTATCGTCTGGAGGTTGAATCCTTGCGGTATCATATACGAATCATTAATATTAGTCTCAATAACAATAAAATCTGCTTCACTTAAGACTTTTTGATTCTTACTATGGACGAGTTCAAAAAGATTTTGCAGATTATCCGTGCCACCAAGCGCAAGATTTGTTAGCTCTATATTTTCTTGTCTTAAGCCCTTTTGCAAGCCATTTACCGCAATAGAATTGCTCCCACCTAGCAAAACGACTTTTGTTTTTTCTTTCATTCTAGTTCCTTTAATGTGTTTTTTCAATGCGGACAAGTTGCGTTTCATTTCTTAGCACGGAAAACCGCTTCTTTTACCGCATTCAAATAGCTTGTAGAGTCCGCTTTGTTTTGATAAGCAATATCAAATGCTGTGCCGTGATCCACAGAAGTGCGAATAACTGGCAGATTAAGCGTTAGATTAATGCTTTCTTTAAAATATAAAGTTTTGAGTGGAATCAAGCCTTGGTCGTGATACATTGCGACATAATAACGCAGATGCTTACCCACAAATGCAGTATCCGGCACAAGAGGTCCTATAAAAACTTGTTTTTTAAGCGTTTGATTTGCTTTATTAATTGCTTGCGTAATTGCCTCCTCCTCCTTGCCTAGCACCCCAAAATCTCCTGCGTGCGGATTTAAACCAAGCACGCCACAGGGTGTTTTTGTAACATAAGGTGCGAAATGAAGCAAAAAACTTTTCAGAGATTGCACTTGAATGGATTGTGGGACACTTTGCAATGGAATATGGTCTGTAAAAAGTGCCACATAAAGTTTAGGCGAACCTAACACCATTATAGCTTGCTTTTGCTTCATCTTTAGCAAATCTCGTAAGGCTTCTGTATGCCCCACATAAGGAATCCCAGCTAATTGCCACGCTTTTTTATGAATCGGCAAAGTAACGAATGCCTTTGCCTTACCTTGCAATGTGAGATTAAGCGCACTCAAAAAACTAGCATAAGAATACGCGCCACTCTCTTTGGTGATTTTTGCAGGCATAATAGGAGGAATCTTGGCATTAGGGGCAATACACTTT
This sequence comes from Helicobacter sp. UBA3407, assembly GCF_949747025.1. NCBI lineage: Bacteria > Pseudomonadati > Campylobacterota > Epsilonproteobacteria > Campylobacterales > Helicobacteraceae > Helicobacter > Helicobacter sp. UBA3407. Next base: position 2,090 of record NZ_CATKCB010000099.1, read on the forward strand.
AAATGTTTGGGTAGTTTTATTTGTAGCATTCTAGCCGCTTCTTGCAATAATTCTTTCTCTACACAATAAAGCGGAGTGCAAAGTTTAGAAATCCTCTTGTGATTTTTAAGCAGAATCTCCAAGCCTATGCCATTAGAATCCCCAATACTAATTGCGACTTTCATCTACCCTCCATTAATAACACGCCCCTTTTGTATCTAAAGTAAATTTCATATTTGCTTGCGGAGAGGGGATAATAAGTTTAAACTCCCTAGATTCTAATTTCTTAAGAGGAATCTTATAATTTTCTATGTGCATAAATTTAGGCTTAATTTTATACCGCAAAGTTTTGATTTTTTTTAATCCCATTGGAATAAAATTCACGCTCAACACACAACCTCTAAAGTCTATTAAACCCACATTGGTAAATTGTCCTTCAATATAATACACATCATCATAATGCAGTTGTTCATTATGAAAAAGCGTAAGGTCTATTTGCTTGACATAAGATTCCATAATCGTCTGATAAATAAAAGGAGAGCCAAAAAGAAAAATTCCGCTAATAACAAATGTTAAGGTTGCGAGCAAAGCATTAAAACGCAATGCTATGCTTAGTAAAAAAAACAATAAGATAATTAAAAAAATGCAACTAAGCACCAAATAATCAGGCAAAGAAAAATAATGGATTGTATCTAGCAGAGCCATTAAATAATTTTTCATTTCGTCCATAATCTAGCTTAACCTTGAATCATTTTTCTTGACGCGAATTTTTTTCCTCAATTCCACTTAACCCAAAACGTCTCACAATCTCTTGTTTTACCAAATCGGGTGAAATATCGCTAAAGCTAAGCCCAACAAGTGCGTGATAGAGTAAATCTGCTGCTTCATAAATAATTTCTTTAGAATCTTTATCTTTGATTGCAAAACCAAGTTCTGCAGCTTCCTCCACGATTTTTTTTGCAATCGTATTCTCACCTTTATGATAAAGTGAAGCCGTGTAAGAAGTTTTAGAATCTGCACCTTTGCGCTCTTGTAAAATATGGTAAAGAGAATCTACCACTCCATAAATCACGCTCATATCCGCTTGGGATTCTAAGGCAGTATTTGTTATCTCACCTTGACTAACAAGATTAAAAAAACAGCTTTTTGCGCCACTATGACAAGCAACACCTTTTTGCTCCACTTTTACAAGCAGGCTATCCTTATCGCAATCTAGCAATATTTCATAGATTTTTTGTGTATGTCCGCTTTGCTCACCCTTTTTCCAAATGCGCTGCTTGGAACGCGAAAAATAATGCGCAAAACCACTTTGTAGGCTTAACTCTAATGCTTCCTTGTTCATAAATGCAAGCATTAAAACTTCCTGTGTCTTATAATCTTGTGCAATAACAGGAATCAAGCCATTGAGCTTTTCCCACGCAATTTGTTTGAGAATTGCCTGCACTTAAAATTCCTTAATTACTCACAGAAGTTGCGCGTTGATTATCTTTAGAATCTAACCAAATATTTGGTGTTGCACCACCGGGTGTTAAGAAAATCTTTGCGTCGCGATTATTTTGTAAAGCCTCATTGAATTTTCCTTGCACCTCAATCTGACGCAACTGCAAAAGCGGAGAATTAAGGCTTTGGCTAATCAAACGATTCGCTTTGGCTTGTGCATCGGCTTCAATGATAGTTGCGTCCGCAACACCTTTAGCTAGTGCAGCTTTTTTCTCTGCCTCTTGTTTTGCGCGCTCTACCTCATATCTTGCACGCTCGGCTTCTTGTCGCGCAACTTGCACGCGTTCAATTTGTTCTTTAATTGCGACAGGCAAGACGATTTCGGTTAATTGGATAGAAACTAATTCCACAGGACGGTTCTCAAGCCCATTAATGTTTTCGCGGAATTTGTGGTCAATCAAAGTTGCGATTTCATTCCGCTTAGTCGGTAATTCCTCCGCAGGGAAGCTTCCTACGACATTGCGCACAATTTCACGAATCACGGGAGTAATGATTCTCTCTTCCCAATTTTGACCCCAAGTTGCAATGGTTTGCGGCACACTTAAAGGATCTAGCCGATACTGCACTGCAAGCTCCACCGACACAGACAAACCCCTAGAATCCAACACACTAATGGCTTGGTTTCTTAGGCTTCCCTCATCACGATTACGATAACTTGAAGTTTCTACACTTGTAAATTCTGCGATTCTAACTTTTGTATTTACTGCAATAATTTTTTGAATGCCAGGAATATAAAAATGAATGCCCGGCTGCAAAGGAGTCGGGTCAAATTCCCCTGTCGTAATCTTTACACCCACTTCACCACTATTGATGATTGTAAAAGGCTTAAGCAAAAAGAGTAAAATCACAAGAATTACTAGTAGATACAATCCTACCATTTTTTTACCATTTGGCATACTAAAATTCGGCATTTTAGGGGTTTGAAATCCACGATTTTTGTTGTTTCCGCTATTGCCTCCACCCTTGTCATTGTTAGAATTATTGCTAGTATTTGAGTCGTTATAATTTCTGTTTTTTTGTCTTAAATGTTCGTTTAAATCAATGGGCATATCAAACCTTTATTTAAATGTAAGTTAGCCAATGGGAGAATTTCTCATCTCTCCCATAGACAACATCAAAAAACGTATTTTGGAGTTTATGAGTTATTTCACCTCGTCTCCCACTACCAATCACACGCGCGTCTAACTCGCAGATAGGTGTAACTTCCGCCGCAGTCCCGACAAAAAACGCCTCATCGGCGATATAAACTTCATCACGCGTGATATTTCTGCGCTCTACTTTGATTCCCAAATCTTGTGCAATTGTAATAATGGAATCCTGCGTAATAGATTCTAGCACGCTATCACTTGGAGGAGTGATTAAAACCCCATTACGCACGATGAAAAAGCACTCTCCACTTCCTTCTGCTACCATTCCATTCTCATCAAGCAATAAAGCCTCCTCATAACCGCATTCAATAGCCTCAAATTTTGCCATTTGCGAGTTTAGATAATTGCCCACCGCCTTTGCCTTGCCAAAGAGTGATTTTGTAGAATTTCTAACAATAGATGAAGTTTTGACGCGAATCCCTTTCTCTAATCCCTCATCGCCGAGATATGCACCCCATTCCCACGCTGCTACACTCGTTTGCACTGGCGCATTTTTATGATACACGCCCATTACGCCATAGCCTAGATAAATGATTCCGCGCAAATATACATTGCCATTGAAAGCATTGTCCTTTAGCACATCTATATGCGCCTTTGCGATTTCCTCTTGTGTGTAGGTTGGGACAATCGCGACAATCTTAGCAGAATTTATCAGCCTCTTTGCGTGGTCTTGTAGGCGAAAAATCGCCATTCCTTTATCAGTCTTATACGCTCTTGTGCCCTCAAATACACCATTACCATAATGCAATGTATGTGTGAGAATATGGACATTCGCTTCTTTCCAAGGCACTAATTTGCCGTCCATCCAAATTGATTTTGCTTCATTCATTCTAAATCTCCATAGCAATAAAGCCAATATTGCCTTAATTTTTAAAATGCAGAGTGTAACAAAATCTTGCTTAAAATTAAGTTTTGCAAGATTATGGATTGTTTCTAGCCTCGCCCTCTCAAGAATGTAGTGAGTGAAACGCAAGGACGAGTTAAGCTTCATCTTTGCGAGAAGTTGCTTAGTGCAACTTCAAGGCAATCCGTAATATAAGTCAAAAGCGAATATTCAATGGAATCGCAAAAGCTTGTTTTATTGCACCATTCAAGCATTATTCCTCTTGATATTTTTCTTTATCCCAACCACCGCCAAAGGCTTTATAAAGACTAATTGCTGCACTTAGAGTTTCTAATTTCGCACTTTGCTGGCTTAACTCCGCACTAAAGAGAGAACTTTGTGTACTAAGCACTTCAAGGTAATTCGTGTAACCTTCACCATAGCGTAAATTCGCGAGCTCCAATGTGCGCTTAAGTGCTAAAACCTGCTCATCTAAACTGCTCAACTTCTCTCCTGTCATTTGATAATTAAACAAGCTTTCTCGGACTTCACCAAAGGCAGTGCGCAAAGTCTGTCCATAGTTTAGAATCATCTCTTCATATTGAGATTTAGCCAAATCTACATTAGAGCTTGTGCGTCCAAAATCAATCAAATTTCCAACAAAGTTTCCTCCGAAATTCCATGTAGAATTAGAAGTATTCACAAGCTCATTTAATTGCGGGCTTACATAACCAAAAAGCCCCGTTAAAGAAATCGTTGGAAAATATGCACTTCTTGCGATTCCAATATTAAAATTTGCAGCTTTGAGATTCTGTTCTGCCGCTTCAATGTCTGGTCGCTTCTCTAAAATACTAGAGGGCAAACCTGCCTCAATCATAGGAGAATTAGGCAAATCTTGTGGTTGTGTTGGAATCTCATTAGCAAAAACTCCCGCTCCGTCGCGTCCAAGCAAAATCAAAAATGCACTTTGTGCAGCATTTTGCTCCATTAAAAGGCTCTGCAACTGCGCACGCACACTTGCCATTTCGGATTTCGCTTGTTGCATATCAATTTCAGAAATTTTACCTACATCAAACTCTTTCTTGCGATATTCGTAATTTTCCTCGCGACTTTTTAAGGTATTTTTAGAAATCTGCACTTGATTATTTAGTGTTAGGATTCCAAAATAACTTTCTGCAACATTTGAAACAAGGCTTAAGCGCACCATATCCCGATTTGCCTTCACTGCAAACAACTGCGCCAAAGCTCTTCTGTCCGCATCTCTTGCGCGTCCCCACAAATCAAGCTCGAAGCTCAAAACCGCACTTAAAGAGAAATTGTTGTAATTGTCTGGCTGATTTTGCGCTAGATTTTTGCGATTCTTTGTTGCCCCGCCCTGTGCTTGGATATTAGGATAGCGGTCGCTTCTCGCATAGCTCCATTGACTACGCGCCTGCTCTACTCTTTGCATTGCAACAAGTAAATCATAATTATTCTGCAATGCTTCCTCCACAAAACGATTTAAAGTCTCATCTCCAAACTCTTCCCACCATTTTTGCGAAATTGCTATTTCTTGCGCAGATTGTATTGCCTCTTGAGAATCCGGCAAGTTTGTTTGTGGTTGCGCATATTTTGGAGAAAGAGAACAACCACTTCCTAAAATAGCCAATATCGCAAGAGGAAAACAAATTTTAAAAATCTTAAACATGTTTGCTCCTAAAAGACGCGATAAATTCGCTAAATCTTGCAAAATAAGTATAAAAAAGCGGAATAAAGAAAGTAGCAATAAAAGTTGCTGCAAGCATTCCACCAATGACACCTGTTCCGATTGCGTGGCGACTAGCTGCCCCTGCACCCGTGCTAATTGCGAGAGGAAAAACACCGATTGTAAATGCAAGCGAAGTCATTACAATCGGGCGGAATCGCAATCTTGCTGCTTCCACCGCAGAATCATAAATATCCTTACCCTCGTGTTCTCGCGCCTGCATTGCAAACTCAATAATCAAAATCGCATTTTTTGCTGCTAGTGCAATCAAGGTAATCAACCCGACTTGGAAATAAATATCATTGTTTAATCCTCTAAGCCAAGTTGCTAAAATCGCACCAAACACCGCAAAAGGCACAGCAGTAACAACTGCAAGAGGCATAAGCCACCGCTCATATTGTGCCGCTAGAATCAAGAAAACAAAAACAAGTCCAAAGATAAAAGCAACCGCTCCTGTCCCACTGCTTGCTTTTTCTTGATAAGAACTTCCCGAAAATGCAATCGTATAACCCTCTGGCAAAACTTCATTAGCGACTTCTTCAATCGCCAAAAGTGCGTCCCCTGAAGAATAGCCCGGTTTTGCATCTCCTGAAATTTGTGCTGCCGGGAAGAGATTAAATCGCTCCAAAATATCTGGACCAATCACGCGTTCATATTTTACAAGCGCGCTAATCGGCACAAGTTCGCCACTATTAGAGCGCACAAAGACATTACGCAAATCCTCTGGCTTTTCTCTAAAAGGACTTTCAGATTGCACATTCACCTTGTAAGTGCGCCCAAAGAGATTAAAATCATTGACATAATATGCCCCAAAAGTTGCTTGAAGTGTCGTAAAGGCATCAACCACATTCACCCCCATTGCTTTTGCTTTTTCTCTATCCAAATCTATGTGATATTGCGGCACATTTACGCTCAAGGTTGTTCGTAGTCCTGTGAGTTCTGGACGCTTTTGTGCAGCCTCTAAAACAAGCTGCGTGTTTTTTTGCAACTCTTGCACAGGAGCTCCTGTGCGGTCTTGTATATACATTTCAAATCCATCTGTCAAGCTAAGTCCCATAATCGGTGGAGGATTGAGTGCGAAAATAATTGCGCTAGGATATTTCATAAGCTGTCCTGTTAGAGAGCCCGCTAAAGCTTGAGAATGCTGCCCTGCACTCTTTCTTTCTTTCCAATCTTTTAACATAATAAACGCTGTACCACCATGACTTCTTACTGCACTTGAGAGCATATCATAACCTGCGAGTGTCATAATAGAATAGGAGTTTGGATTATTCATTACTGATTCTGCCACAAAATCTGCCATTTGTGTTGTTTTGCTAAGAGCAGTTGCTGGTGGAAGCTGCATAGAAATAAGCAAAACACCCTTATCTTCTGATGGCACAAGCCCACTTGGCACACGCGTAAAAAGTCCTGCTGTAATTGCCAATAACCCCACAAAAAGAATCACATACAAACTTCCACGTCGAATCGTATGCGCGACTTTTTCGGTAAATTTATGTGTAAGCCAATCAAAGAAAGTGTTGAATTTCTTAACAATATAAAAAGGCTTTGGTTCTTTTGTTTTAAGGATTGAAACACAAAGTGCAGGCGTAAGCGTCAAAGCAACAAATCCTGAAATAACAACTGAAATAACAATAGTTACCGCAAACTGCTTGTAAATCTCTCCACTAAATCCTCCAATAAACGCAACAGGAATAAACACCGCAGAGAGCACCAATACAATTGCGATAACCGGGCTTTGAATCTCCTCCATTGCCTTAATCGTGGCTTCTTTTACGGGGAGTTTTTCTGCGTGAATAAGTCGCTCTACATTTTCTATAACAATAATCGCATCATCTACGACGATTCCAATCGCCAAGATAAGCCCAAAAAGTGTCAATAGATTGATAGAAAATCCGAGCAAATACATTCCCGCAAATGAGCCAATAATAGACACTGGCACTGCAATAACAGGAATAATCGTCGCCCTAAAGTTTTGTAAAAAGAAGTAAATAACAATCACAACAAGAATAATTGCTTCAACAAAAGTTTTAATCACCTCACCGATAGATATTTTCACAAATTGTGTTGTATCATAAGGAATCGCATACTGCAAACCATCAGGGAAATCTTTTGAAAGCTCCTCTAGCTTTGCAGCCACACCATCGGCGACATCTAACGCATTGGCTCCAGGTTGCAAAAAAACACCAAAGGCAACTGCCTCTTTTTGATTATAGTAAGCATTCACACTATAATCCTCCGCCCCCAATTCAATCCGTGCAATATCCTTAAGACGCAGAGCAGAACCATCTTCGTTTGTCTTAATCAAAATTTCCTCAAACTCTTTTGCATCACTAAAACGTCCTTTTGTTGTTACACTATAAGTAAATTCTAAATCCTTTCGCACGGGTTCTTGTCCAAAGAATCCTGCGGCAAACTGCGAATTTTGCTCTTGAACTAGAGCAATTACTTCGGAGGGAGTAAGGTTGTATTTGGTCAATTTATCAGGAGAAAGCCAAATACGCATAGAGTATTCTTGTCTGCTAAAGAGTGTTGCATCACCAACGCCCGGCACACGTTTTAACTCATCTAAAATATTAATTGCGGCATAGTTTGCAATATAAGTTGCATCTTGATTGGGCATATCAGAAAATAATGAATAAACCGCCAAAATCGTAGAAGACTGCTTATTAACTGTTACGCCATACCTTTGGACTTCTTGTGGTAATTGACTTAACACAGCTTGCACACGATTATTTACATTGATGGTTGCTTGGTCTGGGTCTGTTTCATTGGTGAAATACACATTAATGCTTAAAGAACCACTAGAAGTGGAAGAACTTTGCATATAAATCATATTTTCTACCCCATTGATACTATTCTCCAATACACTTGCAACGGTATTAGAAATAACTTCCGCACTTGCGCCGGGATAAGTAGCAGATACTGCGACTTCTGGTGGAGTTACTTGAGGATATTCCTCCACTGCCAAAGAAAAAGCCGACAAAGCCCCAGCAATGACAATGATAATGGACATCACCATTGCCAAAACAGGACGTTCAATAAAAAATTTAGAAAACATTAAAGAATCCTTTGCTTAAGGCTTAGCCTGATTGTTTGGAGCTTGATTGGTCTGTGCCTGATTGAGCGGAGTTACTGGAGCACCCGGGCGCAATTTAATCAACTGACTTGTAACAATTATATCTCCGTCATTCAAACCACTTTTGATTATCACATCGTTACCGATATTATAACCTAACACCACAGGTGTTGGCTGGGCTTTCCCCTCCACAACTTTAAAGACAAAGCTTCCTTTGGCGTCTTGCATTAGTGCTACTTGTGGAATCGCAATGCAATCTTTTGCGATGATTCCATCTAAACGAATGCGCGAAAATTCTCCGGGCACCAACAAATGCTCTGGATTCTCTACAATAGCACGCGCTTTAATTGTTGCCGTACTTGGTTCTAAAACGCTATCAATAAAGTCTAATTTACCAAGATTATCAAAAGGTGTGCCATCAGAAAGCAGATAAATCACCTTGACATTTTCATAATCCAAAGTGCGCAAGAAATAATAATCATTGCTAGGGATAGAAAATTCTGCGTGGATTGGGTCTAATTGCGTAATGGTTGTGAGCAAATTATCTGCTCCTACTTTACCCACCAAATCACCGATGTCGTAACGCTTCATACTGATTTTACCACTTGCAGTTGCCATTACATCAGTGTAACCCAAATCAATCATTGCCGCGTCCAAGTTCGCACGCGTATTTTCATAAGTAGATTGTGCAGAATCATATTCTTTTGGGCTAAGTGCTTTATTTTTGAAAAGCTTTTGTGCTCTAATCCAATCACGTTGTGCAGCTTTAAAAGCTGCTCGTGCCATATTGACAGCTGCTTGATATTTGTCAGGTTCAATTTTAAAGAGCTTATCGCCCTTTTTAACCAATGCACCCTCAACAAAATATTGCTCCAACAAAACTCCCTCTACACGTGCATAGATTCCTACACTCTGCAAACTTGTTAGCTTTGCAGGATATTCAAAGTTAATCGGCACATCTTGTCTTTTAACATTATGCGTATTAACAGGAAGTGCCATATTTTGCTGTTGTTCTCCGCCTTTATTTTCTTTAGAACAACCTGTTAATAAGACAACACCACAAAGGACGCCTAAAAATAATTGAGAAAGTATTTTAAGATAATTTTTCATTTTTCCTCTTTTATATGAATGATTCCAAGCATAGGGCTTGCTTGGTATTTAAATGCCTGTAAGACAATTTGTTTTGTAAAAATTTTGCGTAATGGCAATTACACAAAATTTAATGCGATATTTTAACTCAAAAAAACCTTAAAAATAATAAAAAATCCTGAACTGCTTTAAAAAAACTTCAAAATTCTATAAGACAAAAGAGGTTTCAACCTTTGAGATTCCATTGTTTTTTGCAATCTCAAAGCTACGGATTGCCACGATTCCATAATATAGAATCTCGCAATAACGCATTGTCTAATTTTGCAACCTTTCTGCTTTGTCCCATTCCAAAGGCGTTATAATCTCTCTTAATTGCATTTGTAATTGCTCGTATTTTTGGCAAATACATTCTGTTGCGCTTTGCAATCCCTCACCAATTCCGTCCAATGTTTTTATAACTTGACGCGCTTTGATAGAAATATCTTGCAAAACTCCATTGGTCATTGCAGGGCTCATCACTTTCTTACTCAATTTTAAAGTCATCAAACTGATTAATTCGCCATTTTTTTGCATCAACCTTGAAACATTTAAAATATCCTCCAAATCCGTTTGGGCAAATGTTAAACTCTCTTTTAACTCTTGTGTTTTAGAGTGCAAAACAGCCAAAAATTCATAAGAATGTTTGGAATCTTTTTTGACACTCTTGCTTTTGTGCGCATTTTTGGTCTTGGCAAACTCAATACCATTGCAATCTTGCAACAAATTCTTTAAACGAATTTCAAGATTCATTAAGGTTTGCATATGAATGTGAGAAATGATTTCAAAACTTTTTTCTTTAGATTGATTGGCAAAGTTTCTATCTTGCAATTCCTTGATAGCAATATGGAAAGATTCTATATCCATTGTCATTGTATCAATACAAACTGCTCTTTGACGCAAATGCCCAATCTGCGCCTCATAATACTGCCTTAACGATTCTATTTCCAATTTATTCAACATCAATATTACCCTTCTTTAGTGTTTATCAATAATTCTAAAGTGAAGATTGCAAAAGAATTGCTTACCTAAAAGAATCTGATATGATAGAATAATGAGAAAAAATTTGCCAAATGAAGAGAGGAATAAAAGCGGATTTTTTAAATTTAGAGATGTTAATTTTTCTACTAAAAGCCCCCCCCCCCCCGCAGGAATAGCCTTTAAGTAAAATAAGATTTATTGTGGTTTGTTTGAATTGTAAAAACATTTCATTCCTTAAATACGCTCAAATGATAGAATAAGTTTCTAATCCACACTAGACTAACAAGCTAAACAATGATTTATTTTATAGAGAATAAAATTAAGATTCCATAAAGTTATATTAATCCATCAAAATTTATGAGAATTTAAGGAAGAGGGAGAATGGTACGCCCGGAGGAATTCGAATCCCCGACCTACAGGACCGCAACCTGTTGCTCTATCCAGCTGAGCTACGGACGCATATATGGTGGAGTGTAGGAGGTTCGAACTCCTGACCTCAACGCTGCCAGCGTTGCGCTCTCCCAGCTGAGCTAACACCCCTACACTTTTACTAAAAGGCGTAATTATAGCAAACAAAGCTTAAATTAAATTTTAAGCTTTTGTAGAGAGTGCAAATAAGTTTCCACCGCACTTTGCAATTCCTCTAAGCTTCCTGAATTGTCAATCACATAACTAGCCATTGCGCATTTATCTTCTAATGGCATTTGCGATTCTATACGACAAAGCGCATCTTGCTCACTTAGGTGATTGCGTTTCTTAAGACGTTCAATCTGTAAATCCTTTGTTGTGTAAATCAGCAGAGATTGCTGAATTGGATAATGTTTTGTCTCAAAAAATAAAGGAATATCAATAAAATATAAAACCTTTTTACTTTCTTGCTTTTGCGCTTGTTGTAGAATCTCTTTTCGGATTTTTGGGTGCAAAATGGATTCCAACTTGCCCCTAGCAACTTTGTCTGCAAACACAATCTTTCCTAATTTTTGCCTATCAATCCTCAATGCGCAATCACTACAATCTGCACTTAAGATTTCATCACCAAAAAGCGCAATCACTTCTTTTGCGCTAGAATCCAATATCGTATGTGCAATCTCATCTGCACAAATAATATGATACCCATAAAGCTTTAGCAGCGAAGCCACTGTGCTTTTGCCACTTGCGATTCCACCGCTTAATGCAATAGCATATCTAAGCTTCAATTTTTCGCTACTCCAAAAAGCATGTTTTTAACGGATTTTGGTAACACAAATGCACTCAAATGTAAATTTGCGTGATAATATTGCAATCCCTCTAACATATCTGCGCGTTGCAACTGAATATCCGCTGTGGGGTGATAGATTTTAGAGGCAAAAATATAACAATCTTGTAAAAGAGACAAAGGCGCGAAACAAGGCATTTTCACCCTAAAATCTCCCAAAGATTCCAATAAACGCTTGACTTCTAAGGTTTCTAAAAGAATCTGTGGTGATTTTATCATTAAAATTCCTTTTTCTTCTAGCAAAGGCTGATAATCCTGCGCTTGCTGTGCAGAATCCAAAAGCAGGACAATATCATAACTTACCCGATTTTCTTGTGTATTTTGCCTTAAAAATTCTTTGCTTTGCTGTGGAATCAAAGTAAAGCGCGGGGATTCCATCACTTCTTTATAATGCGGAAAAAAGCTAACAAGCGATTCTAAAACCTTTAAATCAAATTGCAAAAAATCTACGCATAAATCTTGATGACGCAAAAATTCAAAAGCAATTTCTAAGTTGAAACTTCCCGCAATCAATACACGCTTGGGTGCTCTGTGCGAACAAGCCAAGAGATGTGCCAAAAACTCACTTTGCACACAAAGCATTTTTTGAAGCAACATTCCTTCTTCTAGCAAGGCAATCTCACCAAATGCTTTGGAGGTAAAAAGCTCCAATGTATGCCTTTCACCTTTGACTTCGTGCAATTTGCGTTCTATTTTATATTCTTGTTGAAATTTATCGTTATAGGATTTTGTAACCCACATATTTTTCCTTTATTCGTTAAATCTCAAAAGCCTATTGTAATTTTGGTAAAAATATCTTTAAACTTATATGTTTAGTTCAATACCAAATAAAAATCTTTTCCTATAAAGAAAATTTTACTCATTCCCTTGCTTTCTTCTACTACAAGAATCTTTGTAGAAGCATTAAGAAAGTTTTGCACCAAAATGTCTTCGTGTGTCATCGTATTGGGTTCGCACATTTTACGCGTCATTCCGACATTGTCTAGGTGGAAAGATTGCTCTTGAATCAAATAACTTCCAAAAAATTGATTACATCCAAAAGTGCCATAGATTTGATTTTTGGAGAACTGCAAAATCGGGAGATTCTCTACATTTTTTTCTAAAATAATGGTTTTGCCTTTGAAATGATATGAATGGATTTTCCATTCTTTTTTGGATTCCAAAAGCGTTACAAAATCCACTTCCTCACAATTCTTAGCCGTCTTTGTTCCTTGATGATAGCAGGGAGCAAACTTTAGGTCATTGGGAGTAACAACACTAGAACTACAACTTACAAAGGCAAAAGCCGCCGCACTCATCGCCATACCAAACAAACCCCATTTCAAAATTTCTTGCATTTTACGCATACTTACTCCTTAATTTAAACGTACAATATTTACCTTTGCGTTAGAACGCAACTTTTCAAAATATTCATAAATCAAATAATCCTCTTTTTGTTCCATTATTTTTTGCAAAACTACATTGCGCACATTATCATAAGGCAAAAGCGCAGGATTATTTTTTGCCTTAATCAAAAACACAACAAATTCATCAGAAACAGGAAAAATCGGAGTGAATCTGCCGATTGCCCCTTGTGTAAAAGCACTGACGATTTGCGGATGTAACTCCATTGTTTGCAATACTTCATTTGTCTTTTGCACATTGGGCAAAACGACTTTACCATTACTTTGGACAACTTTTTCAAGTGATTTTGCCTCTTTGCTGAAGTATTTGACGACATCTATGCTTTGAGGGATAGAAAATTCTTGCTTGTGCGTATTATAATAATTTTCAAGCTCTTTTTCATCTGCCATTCTCAAACCCTCTTGCGTAATAGATTGATAAAGCTTTCTTTTTTGCAAATTGCGTTTAATTTCCTCTTTGTAATGCTCCCAATTTCCGCCATTCCCTTGAATATAATTTCTCACTTGCTCCAATGTTGCCTTTTTTTGCTTTGCGATTCGTGCAATCTCATCTTGAATCTCTATCTCATTGACAATAATTTTTCTTTTATCTATTTCCTCTTTATGCAAGCGGTCATTAATAAGCAAGTCTATCGCAATCTGTTGCGAAACTTTGTCGCGTTGCTGTATTTTATAAACTTCCATTAAAGTAACAGGATAATCATTGACGAAAAATGCGATTCCATTCACGAGAGAAGGGGCAGCAAATAAGCTAGAATGGGCTAGCAAAAAACCAAAACCCACAAAATAAACAAGAAATTTTAAATTCCATTTGTGTTTTGCCATTATGATTCCTAAAACTAAATTTTGAGCAATTTTAGCAGAATCTCTCTAGGTTTTTGTTAAAATGCGTCAAATCTTTTAAGCACATCTTGCAGAATTTTATCAAAGCATACAAAACTTTCCAAGTCAAGCTCTTCACGCACAGAATGCGGATGAGAAATATTTGGACCAATAGAAGCAAAACAAATGGAGGGATATTTTTGTTTTAAGATTCCACATTCAAGCCCTGCGTGAATACTTTTTAGTTGCGCGTTAGAATTGTGCTTTTGAGCAATTTGCAAGACATTTTGCAACAATTCGCTTTCCTCTCTCTCCCAAGGCGCATAATAATCCAATAATGCAATTTCAAAACCCAATGCTTCTAATCTCATTTTCTCTTTGGCAATATTGTCCTGCATTAAAGATTCTTGATTCCCTCTCCCCATTACTACAAATTCTATCTGCACTTTTTCACCCTGAAAGTCTTGTTGCAAAATGCCAAGATTGCTTGAGAGAATCGGCTCGGTATTTTGGGTAACTATGACGCCATTTTGTAAGCCCAAAATAGCTTCCAAAAGCTTACGAATATCAAAAGTCTTTCTTTGTTTTTCTAGTGGTTTTTTCGTAACTTTAAATTGTACACAATCCTCTAAACTTCCTTGTGTGATTCTTTCTAGGATTTCTTTGCATTGCGCCTTTCTCTCCTGTGGAATCGCAACGGATAAAGTCGCATTCACAGGAATAGAATTTCTCTTTTCTCCCCCACAAAACTCTATTGCTAGCGCACCACATTCTATAAGAGATTGTGCCACTTTGGCTAATTCCAAAATCGCATTAGGAATTCCTTTGTGGATTTCAATTCCACTATGTCCCCCAATAAAACCTTGCGTGCAAATCTCCAAAACCTCACAATCTTGTGTGATTTCAAGGCTTGGAAAAGACATTTTGCATTCCAAATCATAACCACCCGCACATGAGCATACTACCTCGTCTATCTCCTCACTATCACAATTTAGCATATACGGAGCCAAAAGAGGCAGTGCAATCTCCTTTGCTCCTATCATTCCTACCTCCTCATCTATTGTAAAGAGACATTCTATATTTTGGCAATCCCTTAATGCAAGCAACATACAAGCCAAAGCCACGCCATTATCTGCCCCCAAACTAGAATCCTCCGCACACAAAAATGCTTTGCCCTCACGCTCTATAAACTTGGGTTTTACCAAAAATTGTGCAGATTGTCCAACATACACCATATCATAATGTCCTTGCAAGCACAACTTCGGTAAGCCTTTTGTGCATAGCACATTGCCCGCTGTATCGCATTGTACTTTTGCGCCAAACTTCTGCGCTTTTTCAATAATCCATTCTTTTAATGTTTGCGTTTGGAAGCTTGAATGCGGAATCGCACAAATTTCCAAAAATACCTTTATGGGTTCAAAATTCTTATATTTTTGCATATTTTTTCCTTTAGATTTTATGAATTTTACAATATTCTACAATTTTACCATGGAATCTTGCAAAGAGCAGATTAAGCGGAATCTTAAAGCCATAAAGCGTGCAAACCTTGTCATAATTTTCATACACTCCACTGCTTAACCAAACTTGTAAATCCTCATAAGACTCCAAAGTATAACCATAGCTTTGGAGTAGCTTATAAGTGTATTTGTCTGCAACCATTACTTCTTTTCCTAATCCATAGCACAAAATCGCATCGCAACTCTCGGCTCCAATGCCCTTTTGACTCAAAAGCCACTGCCTTGAAACTTGCGCACAAAAACTTGCATAGTCTCCAAAATCTTTTAAAATATTTTGACAAAGTTGCTGGATTCTTGCTGCTTTTTGGCGGTATAATCCGACATTTTGAATGAGATTCTGTAAGGTTGGCAAGGACATCTCACTCAAAGAGTTTAGATTCAATACTTCTTTGTTTTTTAATTTTTCTAACGCACTAGAAACTTGCTCCCAACGCGTATTTTGTACCAAAATCGCCCCGACAATTACTTCAAAACTTAGCGCATTAGGCCACCACCATAAATCTTTTAAGGATTCCAAATCCGCTAAAGAAATCTCTACAAAGTCTTGTGGAATCACTGGCAAAAGATTCTGCGACTTTAGATACTCTAGCAATTCATAACTATCTGCGATTCTCATTCTCTGCCCTTAATTTTATCTAGCCATTCCTTTAAAGTCTTTTCAAACCCCTTAGGTAACCACTCTACAAACTTCAAATCCTTATGAAGATATTTTTGTTCTACAAAACCACCAAAATCGTGAGGATAAAGATAGTTTTTGTTAAATTGCACAATATTTTGCGGAATCGGCTCGTTGGGATTCTGCTCTACATATTGCAATGCCTTATCAATGGCACAATAGGCACTATTGGATTTGGGCGAACTGCTAAGATAAATCACGCATTGCGCTAAAAGAATCCTTGCCTCTGGATAACCAATCTTTGCAACACTTTGCAAGGTAGAGTTAGCTAAATTTAACGCATTTGGATTCGCATTTCCGATGTCCTCACTCGCTAAAATCACAAGACGACGCGCAATAAACTCCGGATTCTCACCCCCAGCAATCAAACGCGCAAGATAATAAATCGCTGCATTCTCATCGCTTCCACGAATGCTTTTAATCATTGCGGAAATCAGATTATAATGCGTATCTAACTCACTCGTTCCACTTAAATTTGTTTTGCGGAAAGTTTCTAATAACTCCACATTTAAGGGCAAATCCGTGCTTAAAGCGCAATCCAACAGATTCAGCATTGCCCTTGCGTCGCCGCCACTTGTTTGAATTAAAAAATCTCGAATTTCTGTGCTTAGTGCATAAGGTTTTAAAATCTCTTCTAAATCCTTTTTCTCTAGGGGATAAAATTCAAATACCATTGAACGCGAACGAATCGCTTGAGTGAGTGCAGAATAGGGATTTTCTGTAGAAGCTCCCAAAATTAACGCTTGATAATTTTCCATAATGGGCAAAAGCATTTCTTGTTGGGTTTTGTTTAAACGATGCACTTCATCAATAAAAATCAATGGTTTTTGTAATGTATTTTGATAATTTTTCAAAATTGCACGCAATTCCTCTGACTTGAAGCTTGTCGCATTTAGAGAATAAAAAGGAGAGTCTATTGCTCTAGCAATGAGAATCGCGGCACTCGTTTTGCCGCTTCCGGGAGGTCCAAAGAAAAAGCTATGTGGCATCTTACCGCTCAAAATAAGGCGCATTAAAGGAGCATTTCCTCCAAAAAGATGCGATTGTCCTACAAAATCTTGGAAACTTTTAGGTCTTTTATTGTATGCTAAATTTTTCATTTTCACTCTTTTAAGGAAAAATATGTCAAAGTTTGTTCCTTTGCTACTTGGGATTTTCGCAGCTTTTATGGTGCTTTTTATGATGTATGGTATAGGCAATCCTGTGTTTTAACAGGATTCATCATTGTTTTTGATATTTTTTTAAAATCTTTAAAACCTTTTTGGGTTTGTTTGCAATTTGGATTAGTTCTAATTCCTTTTTTGAAATAACGCCCTCTTTTAACATCGTGCATTGAAGCCATTGCATAAATCCTTTCCAATAATCTTTGCCATACAAAATAATCGGGATTCTTTTGTGCTTACCTGTCGCAATTAACACCAAAACCTCGCTTAATTCATCTAAAGTGCCGAACCCTCCGACTGCTACAATGAATGCGGTAGAATTATAATTAAAAACGATTTTTCGGCTGAAAAAATTTTGAAATTTCAGTGGCACTTCTACATAAGGATTCATTTGTTGTTCGTGGGGAAGTTGGATATTCAAACCAATAGATACAACCGAATGATTTTTCAATCTTGCGCTAGGGAACATCAAACTTTGAGTTTTTTTGTATTGTATCAGCCCGCGATTCGCTGCTTCCATAATCCCAGGACCGCCCCCTGTCATAATAGAATAACCCTTTGCGCCAAGTTTTTGCGCTAGCTTCATAATGGATTGATAAGCTTTACTCTCGCAACTCACACGCGCTCCGCCAAAAATCGTAACAATATTATCCAAATTTTCTAAAGTCTTTAATCCGTCTTTAATCTCTGCTTTTAATGCGCTTAAATCCATATTTTAGCCTTTTTAAATTTGTTTGATTGATAAATGTTAAGAAAGTTCTATGTGGTACGCTCAGAGGGAGTCGAACCCCCAACCCTCAGATCCGAAGTCTGATGCTCTATCCAATTGAGCTATGAACGCATATTTTAAAATTTAAAATAAGGTATAATAATATCTCAAAAAAATTTAATAATTACTAAAAGGAAAGACAATGAAAAAGTTATTCTTAGCTTTGTTGTGGATAAGTCAAATCACTTTTGCGCAAGATGCACGACAAATCATTGCAGTAAGCATTCCTATGCAACAAGAATTTGTGCAAAAAATAGTGGGGGAACAATACGAAGTATTTGCCTTAATAGAATCTGGAATCAATCCCCACGACTTTGAGCCGAAGTTTTCAGATGTCAAAAAAGTAAATTCTGCTTTAGCTTATTTTGGTCTTGGAATGGAGTTTGAAGCTATTTGGCTAAAGCGATTCAAAGCACAAAACAAGGCTATGAAAATCTATGATAATAGTTCAGGAATCACAAAAATTAACTTTGCACATTCACACGAAAAACACAAGGGACATTCTCACAATGAGGGGGACACACACATTTGGCTCTCTACGCAAAACGCTAAACAAATTGCACAGAATATTTACGAGGCTTTAAAAGAATTAGACCCAAAGACAGATTATTCAAAAGCTTATCAAGCCCTCCTTGCTGAAATCAATCAAACCGATATGCAATTAAGGCAAATCTTAAACACCTTAAAAGAACATCAGAAATTTGTTGTTTTTCACCCTATGCTTGGGTATTTTGCTAGAGATTATCACTTAGAGGAAATTGCGATTGAGATTGAGGGAAAAAGTCCAAAAATGCAAGAAATGATAAGCGTCATAGAAACGATTAAAAACAATAATCTTAAAATCATTTTTGCCCAACCGGAATTTTCCACCAAAGCCGCAGAATTTATTGCCAAAGAAAGCGGTGCGCAACTTGGATTCTTTTCCCCTTTGCAAATCCCTTGGAGCAAGAATCTCTTAGACTTTGCTACTACATTAAAAGAAAATGCGCAAAAAGAATAGAATCTCTTAGATTCTTATGTGTGCGCTTTTTAAAGATTCCACTTGCGCCCTTGTAAGAGATTCACTAAGTTTTCGTTATTGCGAGATTCCACAAGGAATCGCGGCAATCTACAATTCTAACATATTTATGATTCTATAATCTTATTCCTTGCAAGATTTTTGCTTAATTAAATATTTATTTATTTTCGCTCTTTGATTCATGAAACGAAATTCCATCAAAAAACTCACAAATATCCACTTCTAAAACTTTAGCAATTTGCAAAAGATGTTCAATATTAAAATGCGCTCCTTTTAACCCAATTTCAGCAAAAGAAACAAGACTTACGGAATTGTGTCCTATGGCTAAAGAAAGTTTGAGCTGGGAATAATGATTTTTCTTCCTTATTTTTGCAACATTTGCGCCGATTTGTTTATAAATTTCTTTAATCTCTTCAGGCTCTAGTGGCAACTAAATCACCTTATCATAATAAGTTAAA